>NZ_JBQGCX010000573.1:0-2335 GCF_052038725.1 Actinosynnema sp. | reverse complement strand
CGCCGATCACCTCGGTCCTGCAGATCACGCTCACCCCCGAGGCGGGCGGGGACACGATGTGGAGCAACCAGTACCTGGCGTACGAGGCGCTGTCCGCGCCGATGCGGGAGCTGCTGGAGGGCACGACCGCCTCGCACGTGTTCGCGCACCCGCAGGGCACGTTCCGCAGCGAGGTCGAGCACCCGGTGGTGCGGGTGCACCCGGTGACCGGGCGCAAGAGCCTGTACGTGAACCGGATGTTCACCAAGCGCATCCTGCAGCTGAGCCGGGGCGAGAGCGCGGCGCTGCTGGAGCACCTGTTCGAGGTGTCCGAGAGCCCGCAGCGCACCTGCCGGTACCGCTGGGCGCCGGGCGCGGTGGCGATGTGGGACAACCGGGCCACCCAGCACTACGCGGTCAACGACTACACCGGGCGGCGGGTCGGGCAGCGGGTGACGGTCATGGGCGACGACCCGCGCGGCGCGGAGCCGCGCTGGCCGCACTTCCAGGAGGGCGCGATGGCGGCGACGGTCGTCAAGGACTAGCACGGCCAGGGGCCGACCAGCGCTCGCGGGCGCGGGCAAGCCGAACGGGCCGGGGGATCACGTCCCCCGGCCCGTTCGGCGTCGTCGTTCGCGCGCCGGTCAGTGCGCGCGCGGGCCCAGCAGCACCGGGAACACCCTGGGGCTGTGCACGTGCACGCTGCGCCGGAACGTCAGCGTCGCCGGGTCGGCGGTGGCCCGCAGCTGCGGGAACCGGCGGAACAGCGCGGCCAGCCCCACCTCGGCCTCCAGCCGCACCAGCGCCGCGCCGAGGCAGCGGTGGATGCCGTGCCCGAACGCCACGTGCTTGGCGGTGTTGCGGTCCGGGTCGAACACGTCCGCGTCGGGGAACACGCGCGGGTCGCGGTCGGCCGCCGCCGTGGACAGCATCACCGACTCGCCGCGCGCGATCGGCACTCCCCCGATCTCCATGTCCTCGGTGGCGAAGCGCAGCGAGGCGTTCATGGCGGGCGAGAGCCAGCGCAGCAGCTCCTCCACCATGGCGGGCGCGGCCTTCGGGTCGGTCAGCCGGTGCACGTGCGTGGGGTCGTCGAGCAGCGCGCGCACGCTGTTGGTCAGGAACACCGCGGTGGTCTCGTGCCCGGCCATGAGCAGCAGCATGGCCCTCGCGGTGATCTCCAGGTCGGTCAGCCGGTCGCCCTCGTCGGAGGCGGTGATCAGCGCCGACAGCAGGGCGTCGTCCGGGTCGGCCCGCTTGGCCGCGACCAGGCCGTCCAGGTAGGTGGCCATCTGCGCGGACGCCTCGGCCAGCTCCGGCTCGGGGCACTCGTCGATCAGCACCGTGGACAGCCGGGCGAACTCGTCGCGCTCCAGTTCCGGCACGCCCAGCAGCTCGCAGATCACGATCATCGGCAGGATGATCGCGTAGCGGCCGACCAGGTCGACCGGCTCGTCCTCGGGCAGCCCGTCCAGCAGCTCCTCGGCCAACTGCTCGACCCTGGGGCGCAGCGCGGCGATCCGCCTGGCGGTGAACGCCTGGGTGACCAGGGCGCGCAGCCGGGTGTGCTCCGGCGGGTCGAGCGAGGTGAGCATGTGCGACATGGGCGCGGGCAGTCCGGGCGGGGCGTCGGCGCGCTCGGCCTCGGGCAGCGTGGAGCGCCAGTCCTTGGCCAGCCGCTCGTCCACCAGGCCCGCGCGCACGTCCGCGTAGCGGGTGACCAGCCAGGTGGGGCCCGACTCGAAGTGGGCGACGCGCACGGGCTCGTTCTCCCGCGCCCGCGCGAGCGTCGAGTGCGGGTCGAGCCAGTAGTCGTCGGTGAACGAATCCTGGTGCGTGCTCGTCATCGGTTCTCCTGGGACTGGTGCGGGAACGGCCGGGGTCAGGGCTTGGCGACCGCGTCCCGGTAGCGGCCCAGCGCGCGCAGCGCCATGCCCTGGGCGAACGCGGGGTTGGTGTAGCGGCTGACGTGCCGCACGTACTCGTGGACGATCTCCGACGGCCAGCCGCCGCCGTCCGCGCGGTGGGCGAGCAGCCAGTCGACGCCGGTGCGCAGGCCCCTGGCGTCCGCGCCGGAGGCGAGCAGCGCCGACACCGCCCAGCCGGTCTCCTCGACCGTGCCGGGCGCGCCCGCGCCGTCGCCCCAGGAGCCGTCGTCGAGCCTGGCGCGCTCCAGCCAGGCGACCGCCTTGCGGGCCACCGGGTCGTCGGCGCGGCCGACCCTGGAGAAGGTCTCCAGGACGGCGGCGGTGCCCATGGTGTGCTGGCGGTACCAGACCGACTCGAACGAGCCGTCCGGCAGCTGGGCCTTCCCGAGCCAGGTCAGGGCGCGGCGCACCCTGGGGTCGGTGGCGGG
>NZ_JBQGCX010000572.1:0-6032 GCF_052038725.1 Actinosynnema sp. | reverse complement strand
CAGCGGTCGAACCGCCCCTCGGCGGCGGCGGTGCGGAACCGCTGGAACTCGTCGGTGGTGAACGTCAACCGGCCGGACTCGGGGGCCTTGCTGTCGCGGAACAGGGCGGAGCCCCGGTCGTGCGCGACCTCAACGCAGTTGTTGGCCCCTGCACCAGACCTGCTGCTCTTGCGCCAGGTAGTCATCGCCTCTCAAACGCCTTCATGTTGTTCTGGATCAGCTCGACGGTCGCGCTCTCCGACAACGCCACCGCTCCGAGCCCACTGATCATGTGGACGTAGCGCTGCACTGCCTCTTCATCCTCTACCCAGATGCCCCCGCCTGCGTGTTCCAAATAGACGGCGGGCGGGTCTTCCGGATCGCCGAAGCCGAGGATGGTGAAACCGCCGGACATCAGGCCGTACGCCCCCGCGCCGAAGGGGACGACGCGGATCTCGACGTTGTCGCGCTCGACGAGGTCGAGCAGGTGGCGGAGCTGCCCGGCCATGACCTTCGCGCCGCCGACCTCGCGGGTGAGCACCGACTCGTCCAGGAAGGCGCGCATGACCAGCGGCTTCTCCCCGGTCAGCCGACGCTGGCGGTCGAGCCGCGAGGTGACGTACTGACCGACCTCCGCCTCCGACTCCTCGAAGGGCAGGGCGACGGCGCTCTGGACCGCGCGGGCGTAGTCCGGGGTCTGGAGCAGGCCGCTGACCAGGTACGGGTCGAGGGCGTCGAGCGTGGTGGCCTCGGCCTCCGCCTGGAGGAAGGTGCGGAAGGCGCTCGAACTGCGGGCCGGAAAGCGGATCTTGGTCGCGTCGTCCTTGGCGTCCTCCCAGAGCAGGACGGCCTTGGCGCGCTCGTCCTCGGAGGCCCCGTAGTACCCGAGCACGGCCTGCAACTCGGCCCGGCGGCACCTCGTGTGCCCGCTCTCGGTCCGGTTGACGGTGGGCCGCGAGATGCCGAGCAGCTCGGCGACGTCGTCCGGCGTGCGACCCGCCTTCTTCCGCAGTTCCTGCAGGTAGAGGCCCAGCTTTCGGCGGCGCCTGGTCTGCGTGTTCGCCATGGGGCGCAACTCTATGGGGCATTCGATCATTCCGATATCACTCGATCGGGAGCATGACTAAGTGCACGTGCGCCGATAACGTGCTTCGCGTCGGTGGGATCGCGTCTCCGACGAAGCGCAGCGAGTCCTCCGGGACCTCGCGCCCGCGGTCCCACCGGCCCCGAACTCCCCGAGCGGAAGGCCGAAACCCGTGATCCTCACAGGCGGAACCCACATGTCCACGTACATCAAGGTCGAGGACGGCGCGACGATCGAGTGCGCCACGGCCGCGGGCGAGGTCGAGCTGACCGTGGACCGGACCGTGGACCTGGTGCTGACCGAGGAGGCCGCCCGCCGGACCGTGGCCACCCTGACCGAGGCCCTGGCCGCGCTGGAGGCGCGAGGAGCGGCGGCGATCTGACGGCGGTGTTCTGACGGCAAACCCACGGGCGGTGGTGCGACGGGAACGGCGCGGTGGAGGAGCTGACCGCGTTCATCGACCGCGTCAGCGCGGCATCGACCCGGACAGCCACCGGACCACGATCGGTGACCCGCGCGCCACCGGCACCGCGCTGCACGACTCCCCCACCGGCCGGCGCCCCGCTCCGGCCACCCCCTTGACCACCACCCTCCCCTCGGTGCACCATGCTTTCACTAATTAAGTAGTGAAAGGGTGTTGAGGTGATCGAGTTCCGGATCGACCGCCGTTCCGGGGTGGCCACCTACCAGCAGATCGTCAACCAGGCCCGGCACGCGCTGCGCCTGGGACTGCTGCGGCCCGGTGACCGGCTGCCCACCGCGCGGGAGGTCGTCGAGGCCACCGCGATCAACCCCAACACCGTCCTGAAGGCCTACCGCGAGCTGGAGCGCGACGGGCTGGTCGAGGCGCGGCGCGGGCTCGGGACGTTCGTCTCCGCCTCGCTGGCCGGGCCGGACGACGGGGCGCTGCGCGCCGAGCTGGCCGACTGGGTCGCCCGCGCACGCGTGGCCGGGTTGGACCGGGAGCACGTCGAGGCGCTCGTCCAGGCGCGGCTCGACGAGGTGTACCGGGGTGACGAGTGACTAGGGGGAGCGAAGTGGAGCACGTGCTGGAGGCGTCGGCGCTGACGCTGCGCCACCGGCGGGGCGGCGGACTGCGCGACTGCGCGTTCCGGGTGCCGCGCGGTGGTTTCGCGGCGCTGGTCGGGCCGAACGGGGCGGGCAAGAGCACGCTCATGCGCCTGGCCGTCGGCCTGCTGCGGCCGGACAGCGGGGAGCTGCTGGTGCTGGGCGAGCGGCCCGGCCGGTCGGGGGCGCACCCGAGGGTCGGGTACCTCGGCCAGACCAAGCCGCTGTACCGGGGGTTCACCACCGCCGAGGTGCTGCGCGCGGGCGCCGAGCTGAACCCCGGCTGGGACGCGGAGCACGCGCTGCGGCTGGTCGAGAACGCGGGCGTGCCGCTGGACGCGAAGGTCGACCGGCTCTCCGGCGGCCAGCGCACCCGCGTGGCGCTGGCGCTGGCACTGGGCAGGCGGCCCGAACTGCTGCTGCTGGACGAGCCGCTCGCCGAACTCGACCCGCTGGCGCGCCGGGAGGTCATGGGGGCGCTGCTGGGCGAGGTCGCCGACACCGGGATGTCGGTGCTGATGTCCTCGCACGTCCTGTCCGAGCTGGAGAGCGCGTGCGACCACCTGGTCCTGCTCGCCGACGGCCGGGTGCCGCTGGAGGGGCCGGTGGACGAGCTGCTGGACGCGCACCGGGTGCTGGTCGGGTCCGCCGACCTCCCGGCGCCGGACGGGGTGGTGGAGTCGAGCGCGGTGGGCCGGCAGCGGACGGTGCTGGCCAGGACGGGGGACGTGCCGGGCTGGACCTGCGCGCGGCCGTCGCTGGAGGACCTCGCGCTGGGCTACCTGCGCACGTCGCGGGCGGTGGCGCCATGACCTGGTTGGCGTGGCGGCAGCAGCGGGCGCACGTGCTGGGCGCCCTGGGGTTCACCGCGTTCGCGGCGCTGGCGCTGGGGCTGACGCGGTGGGGCGAGGCGGGGGTGGTCGGGCACACCTCCTACGACCTCCTGACGCTGCCGCTGCTCGGCGGGCCGCTGCTGCTGGGGGCGTTCGCCGGGGCGGCGGTGTTCGCGCCGGACGTCGAGCGGGGCACGCACGCGCTCACCCTCACCCAGTCCGTGTCCCGCGACCGGTGGTGGGCGACGAAGCTGCTGGTCACCGGGGTGCCGCTGGCGCTGTGCGCGCTGGTGACGGGGCTGGTCGCGCGCTGGGTCGTCGGGGGCGCGGCCCCGTCGGCGGGCACGTCGCCGCTGATCAGCCCGCTCTTCCAGGCCCAGGGCGTCGTTCCGGTCGGCTACGCCCTGGTGGTGTTCGCGGCGGCGGCCCTGCTGGGCCTGCTGCGGGGGAACGCGCTGCTCGCGGCGGTGGGCGCGCTGCTGCTGCACGCGCCGCTGGCGCTGGTGTCGCTGCTGGGGCTGCGCCGGTACTACGCCCCGCCGCTGGTGGTTCCGGAGGAGCAAGTGCCGGGACAGATCTGGCCGGTGGACTACCAGCGCTACGACGACCTGGTGGACGGCGAGGTGTTCGGCAGGGTCCTCGTCGGCTACCACCCCGACTCGCGCTTCTGGCCGTTCCAGTTCGTGGAGCTGGGGATTTTCCTGGCCCTCGCGGCGGCTCTGCTGGCGGCCGGCTGGTGGGTGGCCACCCGCAGGCTGCGGTGACCTCCCGGTCGGGCCCGACGAGGGGCGGGCCCGACCGCCGGTTCAGCCGGCCACGTCCACGCCGGTCCACGAGGTGCAGACCCACCCGTCGCCGGCCCGCTCCAGCTCCACCCGCCCGGTGTTGGGCAGCAGCCCCGCCGCGACCAGGGCCGGGGTCACGTTGGTCGCCAGTGCCAGCGCCGCCATGCGCAGCGAGGCGCCGTGGCTGACCAGCACCACCACGTCGTCCTCCGCGCGCCCGGCGGTGACCTCCTCCACCGCCGCCAGGTACCGGTCGAGGACCTGCCTTCCGGACTCGCCGCCGGGCAGCGGCACGTCCAGGTCGCCGTCGGCCCACGAGCGCACGGTGCTCATGAAGGTCCCGTACGCCTCGCGGTCGCTGCGGCCCTCCAGCTCGCCGCAGAAGATCTCCTGCACGCCATCCACGACCTGGACCTCCAGGCCGTGCGCCGCCGCGACCGGGGCCGCCGTCTGCTGGGCGCGCACCGCGACGCTCGCGTGCACGGCGGTGACCGGCACGTCCGCCAGGTCCCGCGCCAGCGCCTCCGCCTGGGCCCGACCGGCCTCGGTGAGCGGCGGGCCCGGTGGCAGGCTGTCCAGCGCCATCGCCACGTTCGACGCCGTCTCACCGTGCCTGACCAGCAACAACCTCACGCGCCCCTGCCCTCCCTGATCGTCGCGACCCACTCGGCCGCGGCCACGAAATCCGCGTTCTGCGCCACCACGTCCTCGCGCACGGCCTTCGGGTAGGAGCCGAGGAACCGGGTCTCCGGGCAGTGCCTGCGCAGCGCGGCCAGGGCGTCCCCCACCCTCGGCTCGGCGACGTGGCCGTCGAAGTCGATGTAGAACCGGTACTCCCCGAGCGGGCCCTTGGTGGGCCGGGACTCGATCCGGGTCAGGTTGACGCCGCGCAGCGCGAGTTCGAGCAGCACGTCCGACAGCACGCCCACCCGGTCCGGCGCGGTCACCACGACCGAGGTGCGGTCGGAGCCGGTGGGCTCGGGCAGCGGGCCGGGCTTGCGCAGCAGCAGGAACCTGGTCTTGGCGTCGCGCACGTCCGCGAGGTCGGTCGCCGCGACCTCCAGCGGGTAGTGCTCGGCCGCCACGGGCGCGGTCACCGCCGCGTCGTGCTCGCCGCGCTGCACCGCGACGGCCGCCGCCGCCGTGGAGGTCGCGGCCACCGCGACGGCGTCGGGCAGGTTCGCGGCGAGCCAGTAGCGCACCTGGGCGAGCGCGTGCGGGTGGCTGGCGACGGTGCGGACCGGTCCACCACCCGGACGGACCAGCAGGCTGAACCTGACCGCGAGCACGGTCTCGGCGACGACGACCAGGGGGGTGCCCTCGGCGAGCGCGTCCATGGTGGCGGGGACGGCGCCCTCGACGGAGTTCTCCACCGGCACGCAGGCGAGTTCGGCATCACCCGTGCGGGCGGCTCCCAGGGCTGCTGGAATGGTCTCGCGGGGGTCCAGGTCCGCGCCGAAGCCGCGCGCGGCCTGCTCGGTGAAGGTTCCCCTGGGGCCGAAGTAGGCGATGCGTGGCACGGGCGCAACCATACGAGCAGCACACATGGTGATCGCCGTTGAGGCGAGGATCACCCGCGCGGCGGGTGCCCGCCCCTGTTCCGCACAGCGCATCTCTCCTGGAATGCTTGTCCACGTGGCCGCCGATACGGAGGGTGAGATCAACGCTCCGGTTGTAGTTCCCCGTCTGGTGCTGTGCGCCGTAGATGAACCGCTCACGAGGGCCTGGGCCGGTGTGGCCGACGGCCGAACAGGGGTGGTGGTGCACCGCGGTTCGGTGCTGGACATCGTCGCCGAGGCCGTGGTCAGCTTCGGGAACTCGTCCGGCTGGTTGCGGACCGGCGTGGACGAGTTGTACGCGCGGGCCTTCCCCCACGTGGAGGACCAGGTGCGGCGGGCGGTGCTGGCGCTGCACGGGGGCGAGCTCCCGGTCGGGGAGGCGCTGACCGTGCCGACCGGCGAGCCCCAGCCCGAGTGGCTCGTCAGCGCGCCGACCAGGCGCGTGCTGGGCGAGCGCTTGCCGGACGACAGCGTGCACCCGTACCTCGCGGCGCGCGCGGTGCTCCGGCTGTGGCAGACCGGGCGGCTCGACGACGGCAGGCCCCTGCGCGACGTCGTGCGCACGATCGCCATGCCGGGACTGGGAACCGGAGTCGACGGAGTGTCGCCGTGGACCTGCGCACGTCAGGTCGCGGCTGCCTGGGACGAGGTGTTCAGCCCGATCCCCAGGCGCTAGGAGTTGCCCACAGGTCTGTGGAGAACTTGCCCACAGCCTGTGGACAAC
>NZ_JBQGCX010000571.1:0-4406 GCF_052038725.1 Actinosynnema sp. | reverse complement strand
CCTGCACCGGGCCGCCTCCCCGCTCACCCCGCCCCCGCACCGGGACGCCCTCGTCGGGTTCCTGCGCGCCCTGGTGCGCGCCGGCCTGGTCGACGGGTCGCGGCGGTGGCGGGTCGTCGCCTTCGAGCTGCCCTCCCGGTTCGCCCCGCCGCCGCACCGCGCCACCCCGCTCGCTGACGGCTTCGTCGCGTTCTTCGAGCGCCGCGTCCGCCGCAACGGCACCTGCCGCGTCGAAGGCCTCCAGTTCACCCGGACCCCCGGCGAGTTCGCGCTCCCCCCGCGCGCCCTCCTCGCCGACGCCCGCGAGGTCCGCACCCCGCTCACCCCCGCCTCGGTCCTGGCCTTCCTGACCACCCTCGCCGACCGCGGCCCCGCCCCCTGGAACCCGGACGCCCCGAAGGACCTCGCCGAGCGCGCGGGCATCGGCACCGCCCAGGCCGCGCTGCTGCTCGCAGGCCTGCCCGGCGTCAACGGCCCCGCCGAGCACTTCCTCCCCGAGCCGGACCGCCGCCTGATCGGCCTGTCCACCGCCGAGGCCGACATGGCCAGGCGCGCGCTGGACAGCACCCCCGACCGGTTCCGCCGCGCCCTGCTCGCCGCCGCCGTCCCCGACGACCCGACCGCCCTGTGGACCACCGGCCAGGACACCGCCGCGATCGCCCGCGCGTGGACGGCCGAGCGGGGGCGCCGCCTCCCGGTGCCCGACGACGTCCTGCTCGACGCCCACCTGGCGTTCGGCGAGCGCTCCACCGACCTGCTCTCCGACCTGGCCAACCCCACGAGCGCCACCTGGCTCACCACCAACCGCCCGCGCCGCCCCCTCGGCGTCCGCGCCACCCGCCCGTCCGCCGGAGCCCTGAACAGCGCCGCGCTGACCAGGGCCGGTCTCACCAGCGCGCCCCCGGCGCCCCCGGCTCCCCAGTCCACCTCCGACGGCTTCACCGCCGACCACCTCGGCCCCGCCCTCGAAGCCCTCACCTGGCTCGCCTACCGCCTCCCGGCCGCCTCCCCGCTGCGCG
Source organism: Actinosynnema sp. (assembly GCF_052038725.1). NCBI lineage: Bacteria > Bacillati > Actinomycetota > Actinomycetes > Pseudonocardiales > Pseudonocardiaceae > Actinosynnema > Actinosynnema sp. The sequence goes on along the minus strand of NZ_JBQGCX010000571.1, from coordinate 3,387 downwards.
CGAGCCTGCCCGAGGCGCTCGAACTCCTCCGCGCCCGCGCCGCCCACCCCAAGTTCGACACACCCTCGGTCCGCTGGCGCGTCGCCGCCCACCTGGAAGCCCTCGCCAAGGACTCCCTCACCGCCGCCTGCGCCGCGCGCGCCGACACCGACCCGGACGCCCACTTCCAGGACCCCGCCACCTCCGCCCCGCACCTGGTCACCGAGGTGTCCGCCACCCTCGGCCTCTCCCACGACGCCGCCGTCCTCTACCTCCAGCTCCTCGCGCTCCCCGACCCCTCGGACGCCAACACCGCCCGCTGGACCGGCTGGAAGCCCGACCGCCTCAAGCGCGCCCGCGCCGAGCTGGCCGCCACCGACCTGGTGGTGACCGCGCGCCGCCCCCGCGCGGGCCGCGCCCTGTTCCCCCCCGGCCCCGTCGTCGACCCCGGCAAGCCGCACCCGCCGCTGGAGACCTGGAAGGCCGACCTGCTCGACCCCGCGCGAGCGGACACCCCCAAGCGCACCGGCGCGCTCGTGCCCGGTGAACCCGTCGCCGACCTGTTCGCCCGCGCCTGGCAGCGCGTGCTGGACGGGGACGCGCCCACCCCAGAACCGCACAGGACCGGAGGACACCGGTGACCGCCACCGCCCCCGCCAGGCAGGTAGAACCAGCCGAGGACGCCCACCGCGAGGAGCTCGCGTTCCTCGCGGCGCACGACGACGGCCTCAAGCCACCCGGCTGGCGGCTCACCCCGCGCTCGGTCGTCACGTTCATCGTGGGCAGCGGCGGCGACGCGCTCGCCCTGCCCACGGGCGCCCAGGCCGACGGCCTGCCCAAGCGGCTGGTGATCAGCCCGAAGTTCGTCGGCGAGCGCGCCCTCGTGGAGCGGGCCGTCGTCACCCTCGCCGGTGAGCGCGGCCTGCTGCTGGTCGGCGAGCCGGGCACGGCCAAGTCGATGCTGTCCGAGCTGCTCGCCGCCGCCGTCTCCGGCACCAGCCAGCTGACCGTGCAGGGCACCGCGGGCACCACCGAGGACCAGCTGCGCTACGGCTGGAACTACGCGATGCTGCTCGCCGAGGGCCCCAGCCCGCGCGCGCTCGTGCCGTCCCCGGTGCTGTCGGCGATGCGCACCGGCGGCGTGGTCCGCGTCGAGGAGGTCACCCGCTGCCGGCCCGAGGTGCAGGACGCGCTGGTGTCGATCCTGTCCGACCGCCGCATCGCGGTGCCCGAGCTGTCCGGCACCGACGCGGCCACCGTGCACGCCGCCCCCGGTTTCACCGTCATCGCCACCGCGAACCTGCGCGACCGGGGCGTGTCGGAGATGTCCGCCGCCCTCAAGCGCCGCTTCAACTTCGAGGCGGTCGGCCCGATCGGCGACCTGGCCGCCGAGACCGAGCTGGTGCGCAGGCAGGCCAAGTCCGCCCTGGAGCGGGTCGGCGCGCCGTTCGCCGTGGACGACGTGGTGCTGGAGGTGCTGGTCACCGCGTTCCGCGACCTGCGCGACGGTGTGTCCGGCGAGGGCTGGGCGGTCGAGCGGCCGTCCACGGTCATGAGCACCGCCGAGGCGGTGTCGGTGGCGACCGCGCTGGGCCTGGCCGACGCGTACTTCCCGAGCGACCGCGACCCGCTGTCCCTGCTGCCCGGCCACCTGCTGGGCGTGGTGCGCAAGGACGACCCGGCGGACGCGGCGAAGCTGCGCGGCTACTGGGACGGCGCGGTGCGGCGGCGCGCCGAGTCCGGCGCGCGCACCTGGCGACGGCTGTGGGAACTCCGTGACGTCCTCGAAGGCTGATCCGGACCGCGCGGTGGCGGACCGGCTGGCCGACCACCGCGAGCCCGTGCTGATCGGGGTCCGCCACCACTCGCCCGCGCTCGCCGCCGCGATGCCCGCGCTGCTGGAGGCCGCCGACCCCGAGGTCCTGCTGGTGGAGCTGCCGCAGGAGCTGGGGGAGTGGCTGCCGCACCTGGCCGACCCCGACCTGCTCGCGCCGGTCGCCCTGTCCGGGGCGGCCCGCGACGGCGGCTCGCTCGCGTTCTACCCGTTCGCGGACTTCTCCCCGGAGCTGGCCGCGATCCGCTGGGCGCGCCGCAACGGCGTCGAGGTGCGGCCGTGCGACCTGCCGATCGCGCTGCGCGGCGACGGCCACCGGGGTGGGCACGACCACGGCACCCCGCTGGCCGACGCGCTGCGCGGGGTGATCACCGGGCGGGACGGCGACGACCTGTGGGACCGCCTGGTCGAGGCCGCCGCGCCCGGCCAGGCGCCCGAGTCGGTGCGCCGCGCCGCGCTGCTGGTCGGCCTGGCGCTGCGGCGTGACGCGGAGGGCCCGGACGGCGACGGCGTCGACGGGTTCGACCTGCGCCGCGAGGAGTGGATGCGGCACGCCGTCGCCGACGTCGCAGGGCGCCGCTCGGCCGCCGTCATCGGCTCCTTCCACGCCGCGGCCCTGCTGCGCGGCCCGGACGGCGACCGCCCGACCGGCAGCGGGCCCGAGGTGGTGACCTCGCTGGTGCCGTACGGGTTCGCGCTGCTGGACGAGCGCTCCGGCTACCCGGCGGGCATCCGCGACCCGGAGTGGCAGCAGGCCGTCTACGAGTCGGGCGGCGACGCGGCGGCCGTGGAGGCCTCGGCGGCGGCGTTCGTCGTGCGGATCTGCGCGCGCGTGCGCGAGCGCGGCCACCCGGCCGGTCCCGGCGAGGCGCGCGAGGCGCTGCGCCTGGCGGTCGACCTGGCCAAGCTGCGCGGGCTGCCCGCGCCGGGCCGGGGCGAGCTGGTGGAGGCGGTGCAGAGCGTGCTCACCCACGCCGAACCGCTCGGCCGCGGCCGGGTCGTGGCCCGCGCCGCCGGTGACGTGCTGGTCGGCCAGCGGCTCGGCCTGCTCGCCCCCGGCACCCCGCGCTCCGGCCTCGCCCCCGCCGTGGAGGCCCTGGTGGAGGAGCTGCGGCTGCCGGGTCCGGGCTCGACCGAACCGGCGCAGCTGCGCCTTGACCCGCTGCGCTCGCCGCTCGACGCGCGCCGCGAGGTCGCCCTGCGCAGGCTGGACGCGCTCGGCGTGCCCTACGGCAGCGAGACCGCGACCGCGGGCGTCGGCGGCGGCGAGGCGCTGACCACCCGGTGGACCGTCGCGTGGACGCCCGCCACGGCCGCCACCCTGCCCGTCGCGGGCATGTGGGGGGCGACCCTGGAGCTGGCGGCGCGCGGCAGGCTCATGGCCCGCCGCGCCGAGCGCGAGCGCGGCGGCGGCCACACCCCCGCCGAGGTGCTCGCCGACCTCGCCGAGGCCGCCGCGTGCGGTCTGCCGGACGTGGTCGGCGTGCTGCTGGACGACGCGGCGGCCGTGCTGCCCACCTCGGGCACCCTGCACGACCTGCTGGCCGCGCTGTCCCTGCTGGACCGGTTGCGCG
>NZ_JBQGCX010000570.1:0-2191 GCF_052038725.1 Actinosynnema sp. | reverse complement strand
CGACACGGGGCAGCTGTGGTCGCCCCTTACCCCCGGGGACCACCACCGCGTGGCGCACGCGGGGGCCGAACGGCGGGGGGGCGCGCGCTGACGGCCGCCGCCCTCACCCGAGGACGAACTCCCGGACAACCGCGCCCACCTCGCCCCAGTCCGGCCCGAGCCAGACGAAGTGGCTGTCGGCCAGGCTCTCCACGAGCACGGCTCGCGGCAGGGCGGCGGTGAGCGCCTGGGCGTGGGCGAACGGGACGGCGCCGTCCCGGCGGGTGGCGACGACGAGCGCGGGCTGCGCCACCGGCGGAACGCGGTCGGGGAACGCGGCCAGGTCGTTGCGGAACCCGGAGCCCGACCGCATCCGCGACAGCAGCGCCACCAGGTCCGCGCGCTGCTCGGCGGTCAGCGCGGCCAGGACCAGGCGCGCCCGCGAGGTGGACAGGTCGCCCAGCAGGACCCGGAGCCCCGCACCGGGCCGGATCCGCAGGAGCAGGCGCAGCGCCGCCCAGACCGGGCGCTCGGTGGCGGGCGAGAAGGCGGCGCGGGCGGCGAGGCGGGTGCGCCGGTCCGGCCAGGGCAGCGGGCCGACCGCGCTCCACAGCACCACGCGCGCCACCAGGTCGGGGTGTCGGGCGGCGAGCGCGAGCGCGGTGGGTCCCCCGGCGGAGACGCCCACGACGGCGGCCAGCCGGGTGATCCCCAGGTGCTCGCACAGCTCCCGGACGACGTCGGCGAACCCGTCCGGCGTGCCGCCCGTCGACAGCGGGGTGCGCCCGTAACCGGGCCGCGAGGGGACCAGCACCGAGCAGCGCCCGTCGGCCAGCGCGTCCTCCCCCAGGGCGAGCCCGGCGCGCAGGTGCCCGCCGTGGAGGACCACGACCACCTCGTCGCCGCGCCGGTCGAAGCGGTGCTCAACGACCCCGCCAGGCAGCCGCGCGAGCGCCGTGGGCAGGTCGACGCGGATCGGGGAGGTGGGGTGCGGCACGGTCGGCTCCAGGCGTCGGCGGGTCACGACGCCGACCAGGCTTCCCGGCACACCAGGCCCAGTGCGGGCGATGCGGCCACCGTACCGCCAGCTCGTCCGGCGCGGAAGCGGATCACCGCTGTCCAGCGGCTCCCCACCGCCCCTCCGGGCAGCGAACCCCGCCCTTCCGGCCGGCATCCGCCCCCGCCCGCGCCCGCCCGGTATCGGCAGCCGTCCGGCCGCCCCCTACCGGTGCGAGCGGCGGCAGGCCGCACGACCACGGGGAGGACCCATGTCGATCCGAACACCGCGCCGGAGACTGGCCGGAGCGCTGGCGCTCGCGCTGGCGGCGTCCGCGCTCGCCACCACGACCGCGACCGCCGCGCCCGACGCGCTGACCATGGTGAACGGCGAGGGCAGGACCATCACCCTGCCCGCCGCCGCCACCTCCGCGCTGAGGTCCGCCGCCGCGGGCAGCTCGGGCACCACGACCACCCCCGACCGCAAGCCCTCCCCCGACCTCGGCGCCGCCTCGGTCATCGGCGCCGACGGCCGCGTCCCGGAGTCCGCCCCGTCCGCCTTCCCCTGGGGCGCCATCGCGCACCTGGAGACGAACCGGGGCGGCTGCACCGGGTTCATGCTCAGCCGCGACGTCCTGGTGACGGCGGGCCACTGCGTGCACTCCGGCGGCAGCTGGGTCACCTCCTACCGGGTCACCCCCGGCCGCACCGGCGGTTCCGCGCCGTTCGGCAGCTGCGGGGGCGGCATCGCCGACGTGTGGACCACCAGCGCGTGGATCAACGGCTACCCGAGCGACCACGACTACGGCCTGGTCAAGCTGACCTGCGACCTCGGCTACCGCACCGGCTGGTTCGGCTGGTGGTACAGCACCGGCGAGAACCTCGTCGGGCAGCACCTCTACGCGGAGGGCTACCCCGGCGACAAGCCGTTCGGCACGATGTGGTGGGACGGCGACAGCGCGTACTCGCAGACCGCGAACAAGCTCTGGTACTGGATCGACACGGCGCGCGGCCAGAGCGGCTCGCCGGTCTACCACTACAACTCGACCACGCCGGGCCTGTGCGCGGGCTGGTGCGTGACCGCCATCCACACCAACGGCGTCGCGGGCGGCACCCCGGCCAACAGCGGCACCCGGCTGCGCCCCGACGTGATGTCGTTCGTCGACTACTGGATCTCACGACCGTGAGCGGATCGGGGGCCGGGCCCGCGGAGGTC
>NZ_JBQGCX010000569.1:0-4326 GCF_052038725.1 Actinosynnema sp. | reverse complement strand
GACCGCCGCCCCCGGCCACCGCCCCCCGCACCGCCTGCGCCGTGCTCCGCACCCCCACCGACCCGTCCCCGGCCCTCCGCCGAGCCCTCCGCACCGCCCTCCCCGCCCTGGCGGGCCGCAGGGTCCTGGTCGGCGTCTCCTCCCAGGTCCGCGCCGCGGCCCTGCGCGGGGCCGCGCAGGAGGCCCGCTGGGCGCTGGCGCTCGCCGCCGAGCGCGGCGCCCGCACCGAGGTCGTCACCGCCGCCGAGATCCCCCCGCACCGCCTCCTCCTGGCCGCGATCCCCGATCAGGCGCGCGCCGACCTGCGCCGCCGCCTGCTCGGCCCCCTCCTCGACCACGACGCCGCGCGCGGCGCCGACCTCCTGAACACCCTGCGCGTGTTCCTGGACTGCTCCGGCTCCTGGACCACCACCGCCGAGCGGCTGCACGTGCACGTCAACACCCTGCGGTACCGAATCGGCCGGGTGGAGGAGCTGCTCGGCGTCGACCTGTCCCGCTTCGACCGGCGGGTCGACCTGTTCCTCGCCCTCCAGGCCGGGTGACCGGCCGCCCCGCCCTGACCTGTCGATTCCCCGTCCCCCCTTCACGCCACCCCGCTCCTGCGGAAAACTCCGGAACCGGACGTCCCGAGCCCGTCGAGCGAAGGAGCTGTCACCGCGTGATCCGCACCACCGGAGCCGTCACCGCCCTCGTCGCGGGGCTCGTCACCGCCCTCGCCGCGCCCCCGCCCGCCGTCGCGAGCCCCGAGCCCCCGGCCCGGCACGCCTTCCCCGCGGAGTTCCCCCTCCCCGACGGCTTCCTGCCCGAGGGCATCGCCATCGGCGACCGCCCCACCGCCTACTTCGGCTCCCGCGCCGACGGCGACCTCTACCGCGTCGACCTGCGCACCGGTCGCGGCGAGGTGTTCAGCCAGGGGCCCGGCACCGCCTCCGTCGGCCTCGAGGTCGACCGGGCGGACCGCCTCTTCGTCGCGGGCGGCGCGGCGGGTGACGGCCGGGTGGTCGACGCGCGCTCCGGCGCCGTCCTCGCCTCCTACCGCTTCGCCCAGGACGCCGACACCTTCGTCAACGACGTGGTCGTCACCCGCGACGCCGCTTACTTCACCGATTCCCGCAAGGCGCTCCTCTACCGCCTCCCGCTCGGTCGCGCTGGTGAGTTGCCCTCGGAATTCGACGTCGTCCCGCTCACCGGCGACTTCTCCCTGACCCCAGGTGTGAACAACGCCAACGGCATCACCACCACCCCGGACGGGCGCGCGTTGTTGGTCGTGCAGAGCAACACCGGGAAGTTGTTCCGGGTGAACCCGGACACCGGGCTCGCGCGCGAAGTCGACCTCGGCGGGGAAGTGCTCACGAACGGTGACGGGCTGCTGCTCGACGGCCGCGGGCTCTACGTCGTGCAGAACCGCCTGAACACCGTCGCGCTGTTCTCGCTCGACCGCGCCGGGACCGCTGCGTCGCTGGTCACGAGGGTGACCGACCCGCGCTTCGACGTGCCGACGACGATCGCCCGGTTCGGCGATCGGCTCTACCTGCCCAACGCCCGCTTCACCACCGAACCCACTCCCACCACTCCGTACAACGCCGTGGCGATTGTCAAGCCGTGACGTTCCGGGACCGCTGAGTCCCTAATGTCCCCCCTAGTTCCCAACGGCCCCCTGTTCGGGTGATCGCTCGACTGGGTAGCCTCTGTCTACGCGCTGTGCGTGATCGCGGTCTCTTCGTTACTTTGATCTTGGGTGTTAACGTTCTGTTCGCCGATCGGGTGAACGAAGAGGCGGCTCGCTGTCACGCCCGCGTTTACCGGCAAGCAGGAAGTTCACGAGGCTGCGGAGCGCTGTGAAGCAGAAGGACAAGGTGGAGGCGGGCACCAACCAGAAGACCATCCGCTCACGGCTCACCAGCGTGGTGGTCGTGCCCAGCGTGGTGCTCCTGGTGATGTGGCTGGCCTTCACCTCCTATACGGTCTTCGACGGCTTCTACACCCGCGCGGTCGCGGTCAGCGTCAAGGACGCGTCGATCCCCGCGGTGAAGGCGTTCACCGCGCTCCAGGAGGAGCGCAAGACCGTGATGTCGGTGCTCGCCAAGGGCACCCAGGACCTGACCGCGCTGCACGAGCGGCAGCGCGTCGTGGACGAGGCGAGCACCGTGATGCGGGCCGCCTTCGACTCCGTCTACGACAGCGCGCCCGACCAGGTCAAGGCCCGCATCAACGAGCTGAACGCCCTGCTCGGCGAACTGCCGCAGCGGCGCGCCCAGGTCGAGACGGGCAAGGTGCAGCGGACCGAGGTCTACAACTACTACAACCGCGTCCTCGACGCGGGCACCACCCTGTTCGACACCCAGGCCCGCGTCGTCCCCGACACCACGGCGGCGCACGGCGGCCTGACCGCGACCAACCTGTTCCGCGCCGCGGACTGGATGTCGCGCTCCACCTCCCTGGCCCCGGTCGTCATCGGCGCGGAGGACCCCAACCCGGAGGACCGGCTGGAGCTGGTCAACCTGATCGCCTCCTACCACTCCCTCATGGTCACCACCGGCCCGGTCGTCGAGGACCAGCTCAAGGAGCGCTACGCGGCCCTGACCGGCTCGCCCGAGTGGGCCACGCTCTCCAAGCTGGAGAACGACCTCATCACCGACCCCGACGCCCGGATCAGGCTGGCCGACTGGGAGACCGCCGCGGGCCCGGTGGGCGAGCGGCTGATCGACCTCGCGGTCCAGCAGGCCACCGTCGCCTCCGACGCGGGCCTGAACCGCAGCAACAGCCAGTTCATCACCGTGCTGGTCTCCAGCCTGGTCGCCCTCATCGTCGTGCTCGGCGGCATCCTCACCGCCGTGCGCACCTCGAACCGGCTGGTCAACCGCGCGCTGATCACCCGCCTGGTGTCGCTCAAGAACGACTCGCTGACCCTGGCGCACGAGCGGCTGCCCGACATCGTCGACCGGCTCCGCGACGGCAAGCACGTCGACGTGGAGGCCGAGGTCCCGCCGCTGGACTACGGCAGCGACGAGATCGGCCAGGTGGCCGACGCGTTCAACGCCGCCCAGTTCACCGCCGTGGCCGCCGCGGTCAAGGAGAGCCAGGCCCGCGAGGGCGTCAACCGGGTCTTCCTCGACATCGCCCACCGCAACCAGGGCCTGGTGCACCGCCAGCTGAAGATCCTGGACAAGCTGGAGCGCGAGGAGGAGAACCCCGAGCAGCTCGACGCGCTGTTCCAGCTCGACCACCTGGCCACCCGCGCCCGCCGCAACGCCGAGAACCTGATCATCCTGGCGGGCGAGAACCCCGGACGGCAGTGGCGCAAGCCCGTGCGGCTGCTGGACGTGCTGCGCGCGGCCGTCGCCGAGACCGAGCAGTACGTGCGGGTCAAGGTCAACCCGGTGCCCGAGGTCGCGCTGGTCGGCGCCTCGGTCGCGGACACCATCCACCTGATCGCCGAGCTGGTCGACAACGCCACCGCGTTCTCCTCGCCCCGCTCGCAGGTGCAGATCCACGCCAGCGAGGTGCCGCAGGGCGTCGTGGTCGAGATCGAGGACCACGGCCTGGGCATCAGCCCCGAGGACCGCGACGCGCACAACGCGATGCTGGCCGACCCGCCCGAGTTCGACGCGATGCGCCTGCGCGGCGAGTCGCGGCTGGGCCTGTTCGTGGTCGCCCGACTGGCCGCGCGCCGGGGGGTCCACGTGGAGCTGCGGGAGTCGCCGTACGGCGGCACCCTGGCGATGGTCCTCGTGCCATCGTCGAGCGTGGCCGCGCCGAACACGCCCACCGAGTCCGACACGACCATGCTGCTGTCCAGGCGCAGCCTGCACGAGCACGTGATCCCCAGGCAGCACCCCGACCTGGTGGACGAGGCGGACGAGGAGGAGGAGACCACGACGTTTCCCGACAGCTCGCGGGAGCTGGAGGGTTTCTGGGCGCAGGCCGAAGCCGCTGCGAACGAGGATTCCCGAGCAGCGGAAGGGCGACTGAGCGGAGGGCTCGACCTGTCCTCGCACAGCGGCTCGCTGGAGCCGCCCCGGCGCACCCGACCCGAACCCGAGCGCGAACGACCCGCCGACACCGGCCGCCGCCGCGCCGACGCGGGCGGCAGGCCCGAACTGCCCCGCAGGCGCAGGCAGCAGCACATCGCGCCGCAGCTGCTGCGCACCGACTTGACCCCGACGTCCGAACCGCTGTCCGAGGGCCCCGCCGACCAGCAGTCCGCCGACCAGGTCCGCAAGGACTTCTCGGCGTTCCAGCGCGGCACGCGGGACGCCCGCCGCCGCGACGAGGCGCCCGAATCCTGATCCGCAGTGGACGGACGACCGGAACCCGGAAAGGCAA
>NZ_JBQGCX010000568.1:0-3596 GCF_052038725.1 Actinosynnema sp. | reverse complement strand
ACCCGACGAACGGGTCACTCACTCGCGCCTGACGATCGGTCCCTTCACTCGCGCCTAACGACCGGCTCACTCACTTGAGAACCTGATGAACGGTCCGTTCACTCGCACCCGATGAACGGACCACTCACTCACGGCGAACAGCCCGCTCACTTGCTCGGCTGCCTTTTCGCCGCCCGCCCGCCGTGTCGCGCCGCTGCCAGCCCGCGGCGTCGCGCCGCTGCCAACCACTCGCCACGAGCCGCCCGCCCATCTGGTGAACGGTCCGTTCACCCACCGCACCACCTCTTCGCCGCCCACCTCGCTGAGCCACCGCCGACCACCCACTCGCCACAGGCCGCCCGTCCACTTAGTGAATGGTCCGTTCACTCATGCTCGGCAAACGGCCCGCTCACCCGCCGGACCATTCCTCAGCTGCTCACCCACCAGGCCACTCCCTCGCCGCTCACGTACCGCGCCGCTCGCCTGCCTCGCCGCTCACGTACCGCGCCGCTCACTTGCCGCGCCGTTCACGCACCGCGCCGCCCAACCTTCGCGCCGCTTCCCACCGAGCTGCAATCGGTCAGCTGCTCACCGCAGAGCACCTTTCCCATTCGTTGAACGGTCCGTTCACCGAATGGGATCGCCTCTTCGCCGCTCCTGCCGGGCCTACTACTCCTGCCGGGTCCTCTGCCAGGCAACTGCTGGACCGCCGCCAGGCAACTGCTGGGCCCCTACCGCTCCTGCCGGACAACTGCCAGGCACCTGCTCGCCACAGGCCGCCCGTCCCACTCGGTGAATGGTCCGTTCACCGAGTGGGACTTGCCCTTTCGCGCTCGCCTTGCCGAGCCACTGTCGGCCAGCCGCGCGCTGCGAGCCGCCTGCCCCTGTGGTGAACGGTCCGTTCGCCCGCCGCACCACCTGCCAGCCGTGCCCGCCAACCACATCCGGCCCGCTCATCCGGCCGCGTCCGCTCATCCGGCCGCGCCCGCTCACTCAGCCGCGCCCACCCACTCAGCCACGTCCACTCACCTGGCCACGTCCGCCGACCCCCCACCGCCAACTCCATCCCCACCAACCCGCTCCCCACGCCCCCCACCCGGCTCCCGCACCACCACCGAAGCCACCGCGACCACCAACCCCCCGCAGGCCAACACCCCCAACGCCGCCGTCAACCCGATCCCGCCCGCCAACAACCCCACCAGCGGCGGGCTCCCCAAGAACCCCAGGTACGACACCGTCGTCACCGTCGCGATCGCCCCCGGCCGCCGCTCGTCGTCCACCGACGACCCGGCCAGCCCCATCAGCGTCGGCACCGCGGGCGCCATCCCCACCCCCGCCAGCGCGAACCCGGCCAGCGCCAGCAGCGGTGACAGCTCCAGCGCCGCCGCCAGCGACGCCACCCCGATGCCGATCGCCGCGAGCACCCCGCCACCCATCACCAGCACCCGCCCGGAAACCCGGTCACCGCGCCACTGCGCCACCATCCGCCCCACCGCGAGCCCGGCCATGTAGCACGCAGGCGCCGCGCTCCCCAGCAGCGGACCGGTGCCCATGCCCTGCTCCAGGTGCAGCGCCCCCCACTGCTCGACCGCGTTCTCCAGGAACAGCACCACCGCCGCCAGCAACCCGAACGCCAGCAACCCCGGTGCAGGCAACCGCCGCCCCGAACCGGCGCCAGACCCCGAACCAGACCCCGAAGCCCCAGACCCAGACCCCGAACCCCCGGACCACCCGCCCCGATCCACCGCCAACCCCGCACTCACCAGCACCAGCACCGAAACCACCACCAGCACCGGCAACGGCGCAACCCCCTGCGACCGCGCGAACCCCACCGCGGGCGCCGCCAGCACCATCGCCAACGGCGTCGCCGCGTGCACCCGGTTGAACAACCGCGTCCCGTCCCGAGCCTCGTGCGCCGCGACGGTGCTGTTCAGCGCCACCTCGATCGCCCCGGACGTCGCCCCCACCGCCGCCAGCGCCGCCCCGAACGCGAGCGCCCCCGACGCCAACCCCGGCAGCGCGCAGGCCACCGCGAAGGCCACCAGCACCACCGGCAGCGTCCACTGCCGCAACGCCCGCGCCAGCGGCGCCGTCAGCACCATCCCGGCGAGCGCTCCCATCGGGATCCCGAACAGGACCAGCCCGAATTCCGCGTCATCCACGCCCACGGCGGTTTTCAAGTCCGGCAGCAGGGCAGCCCATCCACCCCAGAACAATCCCCAGCTGGCCGCCGCCGCGATCAGCCCGAGCGACGAGGAACGACGTTGTGCGGTTACAGGCACCCGGTAACCCCCGATTGACCACGTAACGTTACGGATTTGTGGCCCCAACGTAACTCTGAGATGGTCGAGGTGCCAACACGTCCCCTTCTCAGGCGATCCCCGGAGGAGCGTATGGACAGTCCCGCTGGTTACCGGATCCACGACAACATCCCCCTTCCCGGCAACCTCGACCAGGTCGACGTCCACGTCACCCGCGACGACGACTACCGCATCCACGTCCTCCCCGACGTGGACCGCGCGGTCGACGCGCTGCTGACCGAGCTGGACGGTCGCCGCGCCGTCGTCATCCCCGACGACGTCGTCGCCGACCTGCACGAGGGCCGGATCAGCGCCGAGCTGGCGGCGCGCGGCCAGCTCATCGGCCGCACCGCGATCCGCGCCGGTGAGAAGTCCAAGTCCCTCACCACCGCGTTCGAGCTGATCGACTGGCTCGCCGAGGTGGACCTGGCCCGCCGCGACGTGGTCATCGCGCTCGGCGGCGGCGTCGTGGTCGACACCGTCGGCTTCGTCGCCAGCGCCTACATGCGCGGCGTCCCGTACCTCAACATGCCGACCACCCTGCTCGCCCAGGTCGACGCGGGCATCGGCGGCAAGGTCGCCGTGGACCACAGCGAGGCCAAGAACCTCGTCGGCGCCTTCTACCAGCCCAAGGCCGTCATCTCCTGCCTGGAGCACCTGCGCACCCTGGACACCAGGCAGATCCGCTCCGGGCTGGCCGAGGTGGTCAAGAAGGCCGTCATCGCCTCGCCCGAGCTGTTCGACTACATCGAGGCCAACGCCGACGACCTGCTGGCCTGCGCCTCGCCCGCCATCGACGTGCTCGTGCACGCGGCGGGCGCCATCAAGACCAAGCTCGTCGGCCGCGACCCGTACGAGATCGACCTGCGCCGACCGCTGAACTTCGGCCACACCACCGGCCACGCCGTCGAGACCGTCACGAACTACGGCCCGGTGCTGCACGGCGAGGCCGTCGCGTTCGGCATGGTCGTCGCGGTGGACGTGGCGCGGGCGCGCGGCCTGGTCGTGCCCGAGGTCGCCGACCGGATCACCGCCCTCATCCGCCGCCTCGGCCTGCCGGTCGCGCTGGAGGAGCTGGGCGCGGTGCCGGGGGTGGACGACGTGGTGGCGGCGCTGCTGAAGATCCGCCAGATCCGCGACGGCAGCCTGCGCTTCGTGCTGCCGGTCGAGCTGGGCGCCACGGTGATCGCCGAGGACGTCACCGAGGACGAGGTCCGCGCCGCGCTGGTGAGGCTGCGATGAGCCTGCTCGACGACTCCGGCCTCCGGGCGAGCCCGCTGTGGGCGGTGGACGCGGGCGGCAGCGACACCGCCGTCG
>NZ_JBQGCX010000567.1:0-83599 GCF_052038725.1 Actinosynnema sp. | reverse complement strand
TCGGCTCTGCTGGGTGCGCTGAATGGCCCCCAAAAGGGGGAACAGTGCGTGACCGGGAAACTGTGCGGAACGTAAAGGGTCCTGGACGCGAAAGTGCGGAATTGCGAAACCCGGACGTGGAACCGGGCCCCCGGCCCCCGTGCCCCCCCCCCCCCGGCGGGCCTGGGGGCCCGGTTCCACGTCCGGGTTTCGCAATTCCGCACTTTCGCGTCCAGGGCCCTTTACGTTCCGCACAGTTTCCCGGTCACGCACTGTTCCCCCTTTTGGGGGCCATTCAGCGCACCGCGCAGAGCCGAACGCGTTCACCTGTGAACGCCGGTCCGCCACGCGAGATATGCGACAGCTCCAGGAATCACCCTTCCGACCAGGTCGAAGAGTTTGATCTGCCACGGGAAAACGACTTCGGAGCGTCCCCGCGCCACGGCCTTCACCACTTCGGCAGCCACCCGTTCGGGGGTCAGCGTGGGGACGAGCCTGCTGACGACCCGCGGGATGCGCTCGGCCGAACCGGGGTTGTTGTCGAAGTAGTTGGACCGCACCGCGCCCGGCACGACCTCGGTGACGCCGACCCCGGTGCCCCGCAGGTCCTGGCGCAGCGCGGCGACCAGCCCGCGCACCGCCCAGCGCGCCGCCGTGTAGCCGGTGGCGCCGGGGATGGCGATCCGCGAGGCGGGCGAGTTCAGGAAGACCAGCCGACCCGAGCCGCGCTCGCGCATGGCGGGCAGCAGCAGCGAAGTGAGCAGGGCGTACGAGGAGTACGGCAGGGCGGTCATGCCGCGCAGCTCGTCGGGCGCGGTGTCGTCCAGGAACAGCCAGCGGCCGACGCCCGCGTTGTTGACCAGCACGTCGACCGGCCCGACCTCCTCGGCCAGGGCGAGCACCCGCCGCTCGTCGGCGAGGTCGGCGACGTGCGCCACCGCCCGCCCGCCGCGCGCGGTGATCCGCTCGACCACGGCCGCGAGCGCGACCGCCCCGCGCGCCACCAGGTGCACCTCGGCCCCCTCGGCGGCGAACCGCTCGGCGACGGCCGCCCCGATCCCCTGGGACGCCCCGGTCACCAGAACCCTCATCGCACTCCTCTGATCCGCGTGACGCACAGCGAGGCGACGAGCGTCGCCGCCGCCGAGAGCAGGAACAGGCCCCGGTAGCCGCCGAGGTCGACCAGCACCACCGACGCCAGCGCGGGGGCGAGCACCTGGGGCAGCGCGTTCGCGACGTTGACGACGCCGAGGTCCTTGGCGCGGTCGGTCGCGGCGGGCAGCACCTGGGTGAGTAGGGCCAGCGCGACCGCCCAGTAGGCGCCGAAGCCGAACCCGAGCAGCGGGGCCGCGATCAGCGCGGACCACCAGGTCGGCCAGGCGGCGAGCAGCAGCGCGGCCAGCGCCATGAGCGCGGCGGACAGGTGGACGCCGCCGCGCCTGCGGCCGGTGCGGTCGGAGCGGGCGCCGACGAGCACCGCGCCGACCACGAGCGCCGCGCCGTAGAGCAGCATCAGCACCAGCAGGCCGTCCTCGGGCGACGGGTGGCGCACCTCGTCGGCCAGGAAGAACAGCAGGTAGAGGGTGCCGAGCGCGTTGCCGAGGTTGATGGCGAAGTGCGCGGTCCACGCCCAGGCGAAGTCGGGGTGCCGCTTCGGGGAGACCCACAGCTCGCGCGCGACGAGCGGCGGGCGGGCGGCGCGCGGCAGCCGGGCGTCCGGGGTGGCGAGCACGAACGCCAGCGCGCCCGCCACGACCAGCGCCGCGCACACCAGGTAGCCGGCGGTCTGGCCGGTGACCAGCACGGTCACCACGACGGCGCCCAGCACGGTGCCGAGCATCTGGCTGATGCCGACGAGCCCGCCGACCCTGGCCCGCTGCGCCACCGGCACCCGGTCGGGGACGCCGGAGGTGAGGCTGGCGAGCATCCCGTTGAGCCCGGCCTGGACCAGGCACCAGCCGAGCGCCATCGACCAGGTGGCGTCGGCGGCGGAGAGCACGGCCAGGCCGAGCGCGCCGACCAGCGCGCCCGCGAGGGTCCACGGGTGGCGGCGGCCGAACCGGGAGCAGGTGCGGTCCGAGGACAGCCCGATGAGCGGGTTGGCGATCAGCGCCACGGCCGCGCCCAGGGCGGTGACCAGGCCGAACACCAGCTCCTTCGCGTCCGGCGAGATCCGCTCGGCCTGCTGCGGGAGCAGCACCTGGATCGGGGCGTAGACGCCGAGCCACAGGCCGAGGTTGGCCAGGAACAGCAGGGTCGTCCAGCCCCGGCCGACCGGGGTGACCGGTTCGGCCAGCGGGTCGTGGGCGGTCGCGGCTGGGTCCGGCGCGGCGGGGTTCGGCACAGAGGGGTCCCGCACAGAGGGGTCCGGCGCGGCGGGGCCGGTTGTCGCCGGCTCCGGCGCGCCCGGTCCGGGGGCGCTCACCGGTGGATCCGGTCGCGGTACCAGCGGAAGGAGGCGCGCGGGGTGCGGCGCTGGGTGGCGTAGTCGACGTGGACCAGGCCGAAGCGCTGCGAGTACCCGGAGTCCCTCTCGAAGTTGTCCAGCACCGACCAGACGAAGTAGCCCTTCGCCCCCGCGGCGATCGCGGCCTCGCTGTGGGCGGCCAGGTAGTCGACGCGCTCGGTGTCGTCGAGCGAGTGCGGGTAGCTGCACCCGCTCTCGGTGACGAGGACCGGCGGCAGGTCCGGGTGCCGGGCGCGCAGGGCGTCGATCATCTCGCCGAGCCCGGCGGGCACGACCGGCCAGCCGAAGCCGGTGACCGGGTGCTCGGTGATCGGGACCAGGTCGAACGGCAGCGGGTTGCCCGGTGACGGGGCCGAGAGCCGGGTCGGGTTGTAGTAGTTGACGCCGTAGAAGTCGAGCGGCTGGGCGATGGTGGCGAGGTCGCCGTCCTCGACCGGCAGCAGGTCGACCAGCGAGTCGGGGTAGCGCCCGGCGAGGACCGGGTCGGCGTAGAGCCAGTTGTGCAGGTCGGCGTACGCGCTCGCGGCGGCGGCGTCCTCGGCGGAGCCGGTGGCCGCCCAGGCCGGGGTGTGGTTGTTGGCGGTGCCGACCGAGGTGGCGCCCGCCGCGCGCAGGGCCTGGACGGCGAGGCCGTGGCCGAGGTTGAGGTGGGGGGCGGTGGGCAGCGCGTCGCACAGGAGCGCCTTGCCCGGCGCGTGCTGCCCGGTGGCGTAGCCGAGCAGGGTGACCATGGCGGGCTCGTTGACCGGGATCCACATCGCGACCCGGTCGGCCAGCCGGGCGGCGGCGGTGGCGGCGTAGTCGGCTAACCGGTGCGCGGTGTCCCGCGCGAGCCAGCCGCCCGCCTCCTCCACGTGGGCGGGCGTGTCCCAGTGGTAGAGCGTCGCGACGGGGGCGATGCCCGCGTCGAGCAGGTCGTCGACGAGCCGGTCGTAGAAGTCGAGCCCGCCGCCCGCGCTCCCGCCCCCGGCCGCCCGGCCGCCCTCGACGCGGGGCCAGGACAGCGAGAACCGGTACGCGTTCACCCCCAGCTCGCGCAGCAGCGCCACGTCCTCGGCGTGCCGGTTGCGGTGGTCGCAGGCCACCCGCGCGGTCTGTCCCTCGAACGAGGGAAATTCATCCCACACTGAGGGAAGCCTGCCGTCCTCGTCGAAGCCCCCCTCGATCTGGAAGGCGGAAGTCGAGACGCCCCAGAGGAAATCAGGTCCGGTCATGACACCTCCCACGAAACGTGAAACGGATTCACACAGTAGGCGTGTTGCGGTGTGGTGGGAAGTCATCGAGCCTTCGACCGGGCACTATGAAGGCCCCTACCAGTCCAGCAGGAGTCGCCGTGACTAGCACGACCCCCTTGCGCAGGCAGCCGGTGCAGCAGCGCAGCGCCAAGCGCGTCGAGCGGATGCTGGAGGCCTGCGCCGCGCTGATCGAGGAGGTCGGCTACGACGGGGTCACCACCACCCTCATCGCCGAGCGGGCGGGCGTCGCGGTCGGCTCGCTGTACCAGTTCTTCCCGGACAAGCGGGCCGTCGTGCAGGAGCTGACCCTGCGCAACCTGGAGCGGTTCATCCAGACCGTGGACGGCACGTTCACCACCAAGGCGCTGGCGCACTGGTGGGACGCGGTGGACTCGATCTTCGACGTCTACGTGACGATGCACCGCGAGGTGCCCGCGTTCAGCAGGCTGCACTTCGGCGACGTGGTCGACCTGCGGCTGATGGACGACCGCAAGGACAACAACTCCGTGGTGTCCGACCGGATCGCCGAGATGATCTCCAGCCGCTTCTCGATCCCCCTGGACGAGGTCAAGCTGCCGATCTCGATAGCCGTCGAGGCGGCGGACGGCGTGCTGGGCCTGGCCTTCCGCCGCGACCCGGCGGGCGACCCGCTCGTCCTCGACGAGGCCAAGGCGATGATCCGGGGCTACCTGTCCACCCGGATGCCGGGGCAGCCCCCGGCCACCGCCTAGCCGAAGGCCTTGCCCTCTCCCCGGTAGGTCGGCACGACGGCCTCGACCCGGTCCCCGCTCACCAGGTGGTACTCCGCGAACCGCTCGGCCAGCTCGCCCGCCTTCGCGTGGCGCAGCCAGACCCGGTCCCCCAGCTCCAGCCGGTCCGCGGCCCTCCCGACGACCGGCGTCTGCACCTCCCCGGCGCCCTCCAGCCCGATCAGCTCCAGCCCGCTCGGCAGGTGCGGCGAGGGCAGCCGGTCCGGTGTCCCGGTCCCCGACGCCACGTACCCGCCCGCGAACAGCGTGGCGACGTTCTTCTTGGGCCTGCGCACGACGGGCAGCGCGAACAGCGCGGCCGGGCGCGGGCTGAACGCGCGGTAGGCGTCGAACAGGGTCGGCCCGACCAGCCCGGACCCCGCCGCCAGCTCCGTCACCGACCGGTCGGCGCCGGTCGTCTCCAGGCTCCCGGTCCCCCCACCGTTGACGAACTCCAGGTTGGCGACCCGGCGCACCGCGGCCACCGCGGCGGCCCTGCGCTCGGTCAGCTCCGGCACCGAGCGGCCCTGCATCCAGCGCACCGCGAGGCCCCAGGCGCGCCGTCCGGCGGGCGCGTCGCCGATGCCCGCCACCTGGCCCTCGTAGGCCATGACGCCGACCAACCGGAAGCCCTTCCTGGCCACGACCGCGCGGGCGAGCCGGACGGCGTCGCCCTCGGTGTGCACCGGCGAGCGGCGCGGTCCGACGTGCACGCCGGGCAGCGGTCGCCACGAGACGTCCAGTTCGAGGCACACCCGGATCTCCGGGTGGTCCTCGCCGAGGGCGGCGTCGACCAGGTCGAGGTGCGCGGTCGAGTCGACCATGATCGTGACGCGCCGACGGGCCTTCTCGTCGGCGGCCAGCGCGCGCAGCGCGGCGTGGTCGACGGTCGGGTAGGCGACCAGCAGGTCCTCGGCGGTGTCGCAGGACGACAGCCAGAGCGCCTCGGGCAGCGAGTAGCACATCAGCCCGGCGTAGCCCGGCCTGGCGAGGACCCGGTCGAGCAGCGCCCGCACCCGGACCGACTTGCTCGCCACGCGGATGGGCTTGCCCCCGGCCCGCCGGACGAGGTCGGCCGCGTTGTGGTCGAACGCGTCCAGGTCGACGATCGCGAGGGGGGCTTCGAGGTCCTTGGTCGCCAGGTCGAGTCGCGTCCTCGGCTGCATGGGCCCAACGGTACGTCGAAAAAGCTTGAAAGGTGAAACGCTTTCACTTATCTTGTGTGGCTCTCCTCACACCGGAGGCGCAGATGGCACCCCCCTGGACGAACTGGGCGCGGACCGAGACCGCAGCCCCGATCCGGGTCGAGCACCCCACGACGGCGGAGGGGATCTCCGAAGTCGTCCGCACCGCCGACGCCGTCCGCGCGCGGGGCAGCGGCCACTCCTTCACCGGGGTCGCCGTCGCCCCCTCCGTCGCGCTCGACCTGGACCGCTGGACCGGCCTGGTCGACGTGGCGGGAGAGCTGGTGACCGTCCGCGCGGGCACCACGCTCCGGCAGCTCAACGAGCTGCTGCACCGGGAAGGGCTCGCGATGCCCAACCTCGGCGACATCGACGCCCAGACCATCGCGGGCGCCACCTCCACCGGCACCCACGGCACCGGCGCGGCGCTCGGCGGCCTGGCCACCACGATCGCCGCGCTGGAGGTCGTGCTCGCCGACGGCTCGCTCGTCCGCTGCTCCCCCGCCGAGCGCCCCGAGCTGTTCGAGGCGGCCAGGCTCGGCCTCGGCGCGGTCGGCGTGATCAGCACGCTGACCCTGCGCTGCGTGCCGTCGTTCGTGCTGCACGCCCGCGAGTACCCGGCCCGGCTCGACGCGGTGCTGGAGGAGTTCGACCACCTCACCGCGACCGAGGACCACGTGGAGTTCCACTGGTTCCCGCACGGCGACCGGGTGATCGTCAAGCGCAACAACCGGGTGGACGAGCCGTGCGCGCCGCTGTCCGGGCTGCGCCGGTTCTACGAGTACGACGTGATGGAGAACGCCGCGTTCGGCGCGGTGTGCAAGGTCGCCCGCGCGGTGCCCGCCGCGGCCAGGGGGCTCAACCGGGTGTGCGGGGCGCTGATCGGCGAGCGCGACTACCGCGACCAGTCGCACCGCGTCTTCACCACCCCGCGCCGGGTGCGGTTCGTGGAGACCGAGTACGCGGTGCCCCGCGCCGAGCTGCACGGGGTGCTGCGCGAGCTGCGCGCCGCCGTCGCCGGGCTGGAGCACGGGGTGATCGTGCCGGTGGAGGTGCGGGTCGCGCGGGGCGACGACATCTGGCTGTCCACCGCGCACGGGCGGGACACCGCCTACGTCGCGGTGCACCAGTACGTGGGGATGCCGCACCGGCGGTACTTCGACGCGTTCGAGCGGATCGCGCTGGCGGTGGGCGGCAGGCCGCACTGGGGCAAGATGCACTCGCTGGGCGCCGAGGAGCTGGCGACCCGCTACCCCCGGTTCGCGGACTTCCGCCGCGTGCGCGCCGAGGTCGACCCGGACCGGAAGTTCGGGAACCGGCACCTGGAGCGGGTGCTGGGCTGAGGCGGGCCGCCGGGCACGGCACGCCCCGCGCCCGGCGGTGCGATTCGCGTCACACCCCTGTCCTGCGCGGGCGCCGACGGCGGGCGGACCGTGATCCAGCTCTCGGCGCGCCCCGGCAGAAGTGATCGGGATCTCAGCGGTCCGGGGCCCGCGCTCCGCGGAGCGGGGCCCCGGAGGGCGGCTGCCGGACCCGTCCGGCCGGCCGATGTGACCTAGATCGCGTCCTGGACCGGGGTCTCGCCGGAGATCAGCTCGTAGGTCTTCCCGACCGACGAGGGCCGCCCCAGCAGCGCCACGACCACGGCGGCCACGTCGGCGCGCGGGACGGCCCCGTCCCGCGCGTCCCCCTCGGTGAGCCGGACCGCGCCGGTCGCGGGCTCGTCGGTCAGCCTGCCGGGCCGGACGATCGTCCAGTCCAGGTCGCGGGCCTTCAGGTCCTCCTCGGCCGCGCCCTTGGCGAGCAGGTAGGCGTCGAACACCTCGTCGCCGGTGGTCCGGCCGATGCCCGCCGAGCTGATCTGCACGAACCTGCGCACCCCCGCCCGCTCGGCGGCGTCCGCCAGGAGCGCGGAGGCTCCCCGGTCCACGCTGTCCTTGCGCCCCACCCCGCTGCCGGGCCCGGCCCCCGCGGCGAACAGCACCGCGTCCGCGCCGGTCAGGTACTCGGCGACCGAGGCGACGTCGCTCGCCTCCAGGTCGCACAGCACCGGAACCCCGCCCGCCTCGGTCACGTCCGCGAAGTGGTCCTCGTTGCGGACCAGCGCGGTGACCGCGTCCCCGCCCGCCGCCAGCAGCCGCTGGACGTGCAGCGCGATCTTCCCGTGCCCTCCCGCGATCACAAGCCTCATGCGGCCGACGCTAGTCGCCGCGCGGGCCCGCCACAGATCGGCGGCGCGGGTCAGGCGGTGGCCAGGACCCGCTCGTAGACCAGCTCGTTGACCCAGCGGGTGGTGGCGGTGTCCTCGACCGGCACGGTCTCGTTGCGACCGCAGACGTCGGTGGTCAGCTCGCTGCTCTCGTCGGCGAGCAGCACGTTCACGCCGTACCTGCGCACGCGCGGCAGGCAGTTGGCGAGGTAGTCGTGGCTCAGCGCGACCGAGGCGGGCAGCACGGCGGCGGCGTTGCCGAAGCGCGCGAAGGGGACGGCGGAGGCCAGCGCGGTGCGCCAGTGCCTGGCCACGGCCAGCACGCCGACGATGCGCACGGCGGCGGGCGGCACGCGGCCGTCCATCTCCGGCCACACCCAGGTGGAGACGGTGGCCCGGTCGACCTCGGGGGCCGCGCCGAGGCACAGCCGCTCGGCGTGCGCGTCGGCGATCAGGTCGGCGACGACCACGACCTTGCGGCCCATCAGGACCATCTCCGGCAGCACAACGCCGTGCCACCCGAGGCGGACCGCGGCGACCGTGGCCAGCTCCTCGACGGAGCCGGGCAGTTCGGGGATCGGGACCGCGGCGGCCGACGTGGCCTTCGCCTTCGCGGAGTCCGTGACCTCGATCCGTGCGGGTGTGCTGCTCACGCCAAAGCCTCCTCGGGAACCACGGCGGTCGATCCGCCGCGTTTCGACTCGTGCTCTGGATAAGGCGTACCAGTCGGAGTGCCGTTCGCCCCCCGCTCCGACCCGGCCCTGAGTTCAGCGGTTTCACCGGGTCGGTGACCGGTCGTTGACCGGTTCGCCGAATTCGGCCCGGCGGTGCTGCCGTCCGGGTGACGCGGAACCCTGGCAACGGCCCCGACGGGCACGCACAGGCACACCTCTGGCCTGGAATCCGATACGCGGCGGGCTCGAATAACGGCGGCGAACCGCATCGACGACCGTTCACCGCTCGAAACCAACCGACCGCCGAGCACAGGGCCGTTCGAGTGACACACATCACTGCGCGTTTGCCCTTGGCGAACACCGGAAATCCTCCGGAAAGCCAAGAGGCCCACCCCCTGTTGGGGGTGGGCCTCCGGTATTCGGTGGGCGAGGGGGGAGTTGAACCCCCACGTCCTTTCGGACACACGGACCTGAACCGTGCGCGTCTGCCATTCCGCCACTCGCCCTGGCGACGAGGAGAACACTAGCACGATCTCCATCCGGATTACCAATTGGCCCGTGTCCCGCCTCCCCGGCCCGGATACGATCGGGTCAGAAGTCGACCGAGTCGGAGGGTTGCCGTGGGCCTCGTACAGCGCTTCGAGCGCCGTCTCGAAGGCATGGTTGGCGACACCTTCGCCAGGGTGTTCGGCGGCAACGTCGTCTCGCAGGAAGTGGCCCAGGCCCTCCAGCGGGAGGCGGATGGGAACATCCGGGAGCTGGCGGGCGGGCGGCTGCTGGCCCCCAACCACTACGTGGTCCTGCTCGGCCCTGAGGACCACGACAGGCTTGCCGGTGACGGCCAGGATGAACTACGCATCACCAAGTCCCTGGGCGACTCCATCCAGGAGCACCTGGAGGAGAGCGGATGGGATACCTATGGTGACGTCGTAGTCTCCCTGGAGCGCTCCGACGCGCTGCACACCGGTCAGTTCCGAACCCGCTCGTCCGTCGACCCCGACGTGAAAGTTGACAGCCGACGGTCAGCACCACCTCGCACTGCAGGAGACGGATCAATGAGCCAGCCTCCCGGCTACGGACAAGGACAGGGCCAGCCCGGCTACGACCCCTACGCGCAGGGCGGCTACGGCGGTCAGCAACCTGGCTACGACCAGCAGGGCTACGGCCAAGGTGGTCAGCAGCAGGGCTACGGCCAGGGCCAGCAGGGTTACGACCAGCAGGGCTACGGCCAAGGCGGTCAGCAGCAGGGCTACGACCAGGGCTACGGCCAGGGCGGCCAGCAGGGCTACGGTCAGCAGCAGGGCTACGACCAGGGCTACGGCCAGGGCGGCTACGGCGGCCAGCAGCCCGGTTACGACCAGGGCTACGGCCAGGGCGGCCAGCAGGGCTACGGCCAGCAGCAGGGCTACGACCAGGGCTACGGCCAGGGCGGCGCCGGCTACGACCAGGGCGGCCAGGCCGGGTACGGCCAGCAGGCGGCGGGCTACGACCAGGCGGGCTACGGCCAGCAGGCCGCGGGCTACGACCAGGGCTACGGCCAGCAGGCGGGCTACGGCGGCGCCCCCGCGGGCGGCGCGCAGCGCCAGCTGAGCGCGACGCTGCACCTGGACGACGGGTCCAACCGGACCTACAACCTGAAGCAGGGCGGCAACGTGGTCGGCCGCGGCCAGGAGGCCGACTTCCGGCTCCCCGACACCGGCGTCTCCAGGAGGCACCTGGAGATCACCTGGGACGGGCACAGTGCCATGCTCGCTGATCTCGGCTCGACCAACGGCACGACGGTGAACGGGACCCCGGTGCAGACCTGGCAGCTCGCGGAAGGCGACGTCGTCCGCATCGGCCACTCGTCGCTGGTCTTCCGCACACAGGGCTGAGGTCGAGACGGGTGACGTGACGGCACTCAAGTCAGGAGCGGTTACAACCGGTGCCAGAGCTGGTGATGCAGCTGACCAGAGCGGGGTTCCTCATCCTGCTCTGGTTGTTCGTGTTGGCTGCGCTTCGAGTGGTGCGTTCCGACCTCTACGCGGCGTCGGGGCTGAGGGTCCCGACGCCGTCGATCAAGAAGGGGTTCAGGGGGGCAGGCAAGGGCGGGGCGAAGGCGCCCCGGCAGCTCGTGGTCACGCAGGGGGCCCTGTCGGGCACCCGGATCACGCTTGACGGGAAGCCGATCATGATCGGCCGGGCCGACGACTCCACGCTCGTGCTGGACGACGACTTCGCGTCGACCCGGCACGCGCGGCTGTCGGCGCGCGGTGACGAGTGGTTCGTGGAGGACCTGGGGTCCACCAACGGCACCTACCTCGACCGCGCGAAGGTCACCAGCCCGGTCCGCGTCCCGATCGGCTCCCAGATCCGGATCGGCAAGACGGTGATCGAGCTGAGGTCATGACCCTCGTCCTCCGATACGCGGCCCGGAGCGACCGGGGCCTGGTGCGCCAGAACAACCAGGACTCCGTGTACGCGGGTCCCCGCCTGCTCGCGCTCGCCGACGGCATGGGCGGCCACGCCGCGGGCGAGGTCGCCAGCAAGGTCGTCATCGCGGCCCTCGCGCCGCTCGACGACGACGAGCCGGGCGACGACCTCCTGGGCCAGCTCCGCGACGCGGTGATCAACGGCAACGGGGCGATCTCCGAGCTCGTGCAGAGCGACCCCGACCTGGACGGCATGGGCACCACGCTCACCGCCGTCCTGTTCGCGGGCACCCGCCTCGGCATGGTGCACATCGGCGACTCGCGCGCCTACATGATGCGCAACGGCACCTTCAGCCAGATCACGCACGACGACACGTTCGTCCAGTCGCTGATCGACGAGGGCCGGATCACCGAGGAGGAGGCGGCCACGCACCCGCAGCGCTCGCTGCTGCTGCGCGCGCTGACCGGCCACGAGGTCGAACCGCGCCTGATGGTGCGCGAGGCCAGGCCGGGCGACCGCTACCTGCTCTGCTCGGACGGCCTCTCCGGCGTGGTCACGCTGGAGACCCTGGACGAGGCGATCCGCATCCCGGACCCGCAGGCGTGCGCCGACCGGATGATCGAGCTGGCGCTCAAGGGCGGCGGTCCGGACAACGTGACCGTGGTCGTGGCCGACGTCGTCGACGTCGACTTCGGCGAGAACGCCCCGATAGTGGGCGGCGCGGCCGGTGACGGCGGGGACGACCCGCCACCGCCGGACTCGCCCGCCTCGCGGGCCAGCTCCATCACCGGGCCCCGGCCCGCGCCGCCGAGGCAGGAGCAGCCGCCACCGCCGCAGCAGGACCCGAAGCGCAAGCGCAAGGGGAAGCTGAAGGCGCTGGCGCTGGTCGTGCTGGTGCTCGCGCTGCTGGCCGCCGCCGGTCTGGGCACCCGCTGGTGGGTGATGCGCCAGTACTACGTGGGCGCGTCCCAGGACGGCCAGGTGTCGGTGTTCCGCGGCGTGACCGGGAGCGTGCTCGGCTTCGAGCTGAACACGGTCGTGGAGGGCTCGTGCCCGCCCGGCTCCCAGGGCTGCGAGCCGATCTCCCTGGACGACCTGAAGGTCTTCATGCGGGACGAGGTGAGCAGCGGCATCACCGCCGTGGACGGCCTGGAGGGCGCCCGCGAGGCGATCCGCAGGCTGCGCACGGAGCAGCTGCTGCCGCTGTGCGCCGACCCGCTGACCAGCACCCCGGCCCCGCCCACGACGACGACGGGCTCGGCGACGAGCGCCGAGCAGCCGCCGCCGAGCGGTGACCAGGACCCGTCCTCGTCGGCCCCGCCGACCACCACCACGGAGGGCACGCCCCTCCCCACGCTCGCGCAGACGCCGGGCACGGACTGCCGGAAGGGTCAGTAGCCGATGGGTTCGCCGGGCACCGGCGCGGGGGACACCCCGCTCGCGAGGGCGAGCGGAACGTCGCCGGGGTTGAAACCGCCACCCACCAAGCGGAGCACCGAGCTCTTCCTCCTGGCCTTCGGCGCGGTGCTGGTCACCGCCGCCCTGGTGCTGGTCGAGGCCAACCAGGAGAAGGAGCTCTCGCTCAACATCATCTGGTACGGCCTGGCCTACCTGGTGATGCTGGCCGTGACCCACCTCGCGGTGCGGACCTGGGCGCCCTACGCGGACCCGGTGATCCTGCCGTGCGTCACGCTGCTGAACGGGATCGGCCTGGTGATGATCCACCGGATCGACCTGGGCATGGCCGACGTGGTCGTCGACGGGGAGGCCTGGTCGGCCGCCGCGCCGAAGCAGGTCATGTGGACGGGCCTGTCGCTGGTGCTGTTCTGCGCGGCGCTCAAGCTGCTCAAGGACCACCGCACCCTGGCCAAGTTCGGCTACGTCTCGGGCCTGATCGGCCTGGTCGCGCTGATCCTGCCCGGCGTGCTGCCCGGCTTCATCGCGCCGACGATCAACGGCGCGAAGATCTGGCTGCGCTTCGGCGGCGTCTCGATCCAGCCGGGCGAGTTCGCGAAGATCCTGCTGATGGTCTTCTTCGCGGCCTTCCTGGTCTCGAAGCGGGACCTGTTCACCATCGCGGGCCGCCGGTTCCTCGGCATGGACCTGCCACGCGCCCGCGACCTCGGCCCGCTGATCGCCGTGTGGGCGGTCGTGGTGTCGGTCATGGTGCTGCAGAAGGACCTCGGCTCGTCGCTGCTGTTCTTCGGCATCGTGCTGGTGCTGCTGTACGTGGCGACCGAGCGCGCGGTGTGGATCATCATCGGCACCGCCTTGTTCATGGGCGCCGCGGTCGCGGCCTGGCGGATGTTCACGCACGTGCAGACCCGCGTGGACAACTGGGTCGACCCGTTCGCGGACCCGTCGGGAGCCGGCTACCAGATCGTGCAGTCGCTGTTCGGCTTCGGCACGGGCGGCCTGTTCGGCGCCGGGCTCGGCGGCGGGCGCCCCGACCAGATCCCCGAGGCGAACACCGACTTCATCGCCGCCGTGATCGGCGAGGAGCTGGGGCTCGTCGGCCTCACCGCCGTGCTGCTGCTCTACACGGTGTTCGCGCTGCGCGGCCTGCGCAACGCGCTGGCGGTGCGCGACACGTTCGGCAAGCTGCTCGGCGGCGGCCTCGCGTTCGCGGTGGCGTTCCAGGTCTTCATCATCATCGGCGGCGTCATGAAGCTGATCCCGATGACCGGCATCACCGCCCCGTTCCTGTCCAAGGGCGGCTCCTCGCTGCTCGCCAACTACGTCCTGGTAGCGCTGCTGCTGCGCATCTCCGACGCCGCGCGGTCCCCGCAGGCGCCGGTGAAGCCGCGCGTGCAGCAGCCCGCGATCGCCGACCAGTTCACTGTCATGGTGGAGCGACCGAAATGAACACCCCGCTCCGCCGAGTCGGCGTCGCGATGATGGTCATGATGATGATCCTGCTCGCGAACGCGACGTACGTGCAGGTGATCAAGGCCGAGGAGTACCGGACCAACGCGTACAACGTCCGGGGCAGGCTGGAGATGCTCTCCCGCGAGCGCGGCAGCATCATCGCCGCGGACGGGACGCCGCTGGCCACGGTCACGCCGATCCCGGACAAGGACCGCTGGCAGCGGGTCTACGCCAACGGGCCGATGTACCTGCCGGTGACCGGCTACCTGTCCAACACCTACGGCTCCAACGGGCTGGAGCGGGCCGAGAACGACCTGCTGATCGGCGAGGACGACCGGCTGTTCACGCGCAGGCTGTCCGACCTGATCACCGGCCGCGACCCCAAGGGCGCGAGCCTCCAGGTGACGATCAACCCGAAGGCGCAGCAGGCCGCGTACGAGGCGCTGGGCGACCGGACCGGCGCGGTCGTGGCGATCGAGCCGAAGACCGGCAAGATCCTGGCGCTGGTGAGCACGCCCTCGTTCGACCCGAACAAGCTGGCCGTGCAGGACGGCGAGGAGGAGAAGGCGTACTGGGCCGAGGTCACCCAGGACAACGCGGCGCAGCCCGACGCCAACCGCGCCCTGTCCTGGACCTACCCGCCCGGCTCGACGTTCAAGCTGGTCGTGGCGGCGGCGGGCCTGGAAGAGGGCATGGACAAGTCGACCCAGGTCGACGCGCGCCCCACCATCACGCTGCCCGGCACGAACACCGAGCTGCCGAACTTCAACGGCAACAACTGCAACAACGGCGTCAACGCGACGCTGGAGCAGGCGATCGCCGAGTCGTGCAACACCGCGTTCGCGAAGCTGGCGGGCGACCTCGGCACCGCGAAGCTGCGCGAGCAGGCGGCGAAGTTCGGCATCGACGACCAGAAGTTCCAGGTCCCGATGACCACGGCGGCCTCCACGATCGGCCCGATCCCGGACCAGGCGGCGCTCTTCCAGACCGGCATCGGCCAGCGCGACGTCCAGGTGACCCCGCTGGCGAACGCGGTGATGGTCGCGACCATCGCCAACAAGGGCGTCCGGATGAAGCCGTACCTGGTGGACAAGATCCTCGGCACCGACACGGCCACCGTCGACGAGACGAAGCCGGACGAGGTCGAGGAGGCCATGTCCGAGGACAGCGCCCAGCTGCTGACCGAGATGATGATCGCCGCCGAGAACAAGGCGGGCGGCACGGGCAAGCTCAGCAACATCCAGATCGCCTCGAAGACCGGCACCGCCGAGTGGGGCGCGGGCTCGACCCCGAACCCGCACGCCTGGTACACCGCGTTCGCCCCGGCGAACGACCCGCAGATCGCGCTCGCCGTCATCGTCGAGAAGAGCGGCGGCCAGAGCGGCGGCAACGCGACCGGCGGCCGGGTGGCCGCGCCGATCGGCCGCGCGGTGATCAGCAGCTACCTCGGGAGCAGGTGATGCTGTCCTCCGGCCAGCTCCTCGCCGAGCGGTACCGCCTCACCAGGCGGATCGCCGTCGGCGGCATGGGTGAGGTCTGGGAGGCCGCCGACACCCGGTTGGACCGCAACGTCGCGGTGAAGGTGCTGAAGGCGGAGCTGAGCGGGGACGCCGAGTTCCTGAACCGGTTCCGCATCGAGGCCCGGACCACCGCGTCGCTGAACCACCCCGGCATCGCCGGGGTGCACGACTACGGGGAGACGGCCTCCGAGCCCGACGGGCCGGAGGACACCGCGTACCTGGTGATGGAGCTGGTCGAGGGCGAGCCCCTGGCCGCGATCATCGCCAGGGGGCGGATGAACGCCGAGCGGGTGCTCGACGTGCTGGAGCAGGCGGGCACCGCGCTGCAGGCCGCGCACGAGCGGGGCCTGGTGCACCGGGACGTGAAGCCGGGGAACATCCTGGTGACCCCGGACGGCAAGGTGAAGATCACCGACTTCGGCATCGCGAAGGCGGCTGACGCGGCCCCGGTGACCCGGTCGGGGATGGTGATGGGCACCGCCCACTACATCGCCCCCGAGCAGGCGACCGGGCACGACGCGGAACCCGCGAGCGACGTGTACGCGCTGGCCGTGTGCGGTTACGAGTGCCTCGTCGGGCACCGGCCGTTCCGGTCGGAGAACGCGGTGACCGTGGCGATGATGCACATCAGGGACGTCGCGCCGCCGCTGCCGCCGGACGTGCCGCCCGCGGTGCGGGCGCTGATCGAGGCGACGCTGGTCAAGGACCCGAGGCAGCGGTACCGCAACGGCGGCGAGTTCGCCTCGGCGGTGGCCGCGGTGCGGGCCGGTCAGCCGCTGCCCGCGCCGTCCGGGCTGGCGATGGCGGTGGGCGGGCCGCAGCTGGCTCCCCCGCCGCAGGCGCCGCCCTCGCAGCAGCTCCCCGTGCAGCAGTTGCAAGCCCAGCCCATGCAGGCGCAACCCGTGCAAGCGCAGTCCATGCAGGTCCAGCCCCTGCAGGCCCAGCCCATGAGCGCGCCGCCGATGCCGCAGCAGCCGATGCCCTCGCAGCAGCTCCCGGCGCAGCTCGCGCCGCCGCAGCAGCTGGCGGCTCCCCCGCCGATGGCCCCGCAGCAGCTCACGCCACCGGCGCAGCTCACCCACCCCGGCATCCCCGTGACGCACCCCGGTTCGCGTCCGGGGATGCAGCCCATCCACCCTCCCGCGGCAGGCCCGCACACGGGTGCTTTCCACCCGCCGGGCGCTCCGGGCCGGCATCCTGGACGCGGTCGCCCTCTGCTGTGGGTTATGGTCGCCTTCCTGGTGATCGCGCTGATCGCACTCAGCGTGCTCATCGTGCGCGAGATCGCGGGGGACGATGGGGTGCCCGGCGGTCCGAGCCCGCAAGGCAGCACCCCCTCCGCGAGCAGGGCCGCTCCGGAGGACGCGACCGACCGGTTCCCCGGCAGGCCCACGGTGGAGATCACCGGGGCGGACTACCTCGGCGCGCCCGCGGACGAGGTCGCGGCAACCTTGACCGGGCACGGCGTCGAGCCCGAGGTCCGCTCGGAGCGGGGCGGCGCGCCCGCGGACGCGAGGCGGTGCCGGGTGAGCGAGCTGGAGCCCGAGGGAGAGGTGCCGATCGGTTCACGGGTGCGCGTCACGTGCGTGCCCACCTGAACCGGGGGGCGGCAGGCTGAACGCGCACGACGGGCACGACAAGGCTTGAGACCGTTGACGAGGAGCGGGACGAAGCACTGATGAGCACTCCGCGACTGCTCTCCAACCGCTACGAACTCGGGGAGACCCTCGGCTACGGCGGCATGTCCGAGGTCCACAAGGGCAAGGACGTGCGGCTCAGCCGGGACGTGGCGATCAAGGTGCTCCGCGCCGACCTCGCCCGCGACGCCCAGTTCCAGGAGCGGTTCCGTCGTGAGGCCCAGAACTCCGCAGCGCTGAACCACCCCGCCATCGTCGCCGTGTACGACACCGGCGAGACCGAGACCCAGTACGGCCCGCTGCCCTACATCGTCATGGAGTACGTGGACGGGCGGACGCTGCGCGACATCGTCAAGACCCAGGGCCCGCTGTCGAACAAGCGCGCCATGGAGGTCATGGCGGACGTGTCGGCCGCGCTGGACTTCAGCCACCGGCACGGCATCGTGCACCGCGACGTGAAGCCCGCGAACGTGATGATCACCCGTTCGGGCGCCGTCAAGGTCATGGACTTCGGCATCGCGCGCGCCGTGCACGACGGCCAGGCCGCCGTGACGCAGACCGCCGCGGTGATCGGCACCGCCCAGTACCTGTCGCCCGAGCAGGCGAAGGGCGAGGCGGTCGACGGCCGCAGCGACGTGTACGCGTCGGGCTGCGTGCTGTTCGAGCTGCTCACCGGCGAGCCCCCGTTCACCGGCGACTCGCCGGTCGCGGTGGCCTACCAGCACGTGCGGGAGGAGCCGAAGTCCCCGTCGTCGCTGAACCCGAAGGTGTCGCCGGCGCTGGACTCCATCGTGCTCAAGGCGATGGCCAAGGGCCCGGCGAACCGCTACCAGTCGGCCGCCGAGCTGCGCGCCGACCTGGTCCGCGTGCTGTCCGGCCAGCGGCCGTCCGCGCCCGTCGTGATGACGAGCGAGGAGCGGACCGCGCTGCTGGACCAGCAGTCGCCCTCGGCGCCCGCGCGCACCGAGGCGGTGCAGACGACGAGCGGCGGCGGCAGGCACCGGCAGTCGGCGGTCCGCGAGCGGGAGCGGGAGCGCGACCGCGAGGACACCGGCAACTACAGCGCCGCGCTGGAGGAGGAGCGGGAGCGCCTCGCCGCGCGCAGGCGGATGTGGATGATCACCATCGTCGTCCTGCTGTGCGCGGGCGTGCTGGCGCTGGCGATCTGGATCACCACCTCGCTGCTGGGGAGCACCGAGTCCTCCGGCGGCGACCCCAAGCAGGTCACGGTGCCGACGCTGGTCGGCAAGTCCAGCTCGGAGGCGCGCAGCGCGCTGTCCGACGCCGGGCTGGAGATCAACCTGCAGCTGGTGCCGTGCCAGCCGGGCAGCCAGCCCAAGTGCGACCCGGCCAAGGACGTCGACCGGGTGCTGGAGACCAGCCCCGCGAGCGGCAAGTCGGTCGACCGCAACAGCAAGATCACCGTCATGGTGGGCACGAACCCCGACGACATCGAGGTCCCCGACCTGACCGGGCTGAGCGTCGCGGACGCGCAGGCCAAGCTCGGCGAGGACTGGAAGCTGGACACGAACCAGGAGCGGGTGGAGACCAGCGACCCGGCGAAGGTCGACAAGGTCGTCGAGCAGAACCCGATGCACGGCACGAAGGCCCCCAAGGGCACCACGATCACGATCAAGATCGGCAAGGAGCCCGAGGCCGTCACGCTGTCCAACGTGATCGGCGTGCAGGAGGACGACGCGCGGGCCTCGTTGGAGCAGTCGGGCTTCAAGGTGCAGGTCAAGCAGGTCGACAGCGCCACCGACGCGGGCCAGGTCATCGCGCAGGACCCCGGCGCGGGCCGGGTCGAGAAGGGCTCCACGGTCACCCTCAGCGTGTCCAAGGGCAACATGGTCTCGATGCCGGACCTGCGGGGCATGACCGAGACCGAGGCCAAGGCGGCGCTGCGGCTGCTCCAGTGGAACGGCGACCTGCAGACCAGCAAGACGCCGGTGAGCGACCTGTCCCAGGACCGCAAGGTCCAGTCCCAGCAGACCTCCCCCGGTTCGGCGATCACCAAGGCGCAGCGGATCACCGTCGTCGTCGGCGAGTTCCGGCCGGGCGCGAGCAGCGCTCCCCCCAGCAACTAGCCCCAGCGACCAGCCCGCGGCGACCGGGCCCCGGAACCGGGGCGGTGGAACGCGGAAGGGCCCTCCCGGAGCTGCCGGGAGGGCCCTTCGCCGTCTGAGCGGACGCGGAACGGCCTAGCGGCGCGCCGCCGCGGCCAGGTCCCTCATGTTGCGCTCCAGGCCGCCCACGACGGCCTCAGGCACCTCGTAGCCGCACACCGCCAGCCAGTTGGCCAGCATCCGGTGGCCGCCGTCGGTGAGCACCGACTCCGGGTGGAACTGGACGCCCTCCACGGGCAGCTCGCGGTGCCGCATCCCCATGACGACGCCGCCCTCGGTCCGGCAGGTCACCTCGAACTCGTCGGGGATCGTCTCCGGCAGCACGGTCAGCGAGTGGTAGCGGGTCGCGGTGAACGGCCGGGGCAGCCCGGCGAGCACGCCCGCGCCCTCGTGGTGCACCACCGACGTCTTGCCGTGCAGCAGCTCGGGCGCCAGGTCGACGGTCGCGCCCCACACCGCGCCGATCGCCTGGTGGCCGAGGCACACGCCGAACACCGGGACGCCCGAGTCGACGCACCAGCGCACCACGTCCATGCTCCGCCCGGCCCGGTGGGGCGTGCTGGGACCGGGGCTGACCAGCACCCCGCCCGCCGCCGCGACGTCCGCGGGCTCGACCTCGTCGTTGCGCTTGACCACGCACTCGGCGCCGAGCTGCGCCAGGTACTGGACGAGGTTGTAGACGAAGCTGTCGTAGTTGTCGACCACCAGCACGCGCATGGCGCCAGGGTAGCCGTGAGGAACCTCTCTCCGGTACTGAACTAAGGCCCACCTAACCTTAGGGTATGAGTCGTTCCCTGCGCGTCGCCGTGGTCGGCGCGGGCCCCGCGGGCATCTACGCCGCCGACATCCTGACCAAGTCCGACGCCGAGGTCTCCATCGACCTGTTCGAGCGGATGCCCGCCCCGTACGGTCTGATCAGGTACGGCGTCGCTCCCGACCACCCCCGGATCAAGGGCATCGTCAACGCGCTGCAGAAGGTGCTCGACCGGCCGGAGATCCGCTTCTTCGGCAACGTCGAGTACGGCGTGGACGTGAAGCTGGAGGACCTGAGGCAGCACTACGACGCCGTGATCTTCTCGACCGGCGCCGAGAAGGACCGGGCGCTGGACGTGCCCGGCATCGAGCTCGACGGCAGCTACGGCGCCGCCGACTTCGTCTCCTGGTACGACGGCCACCCGGACGTGCCCCGGACCTGGCCCCTCACCGCCTCGCAGGTCGCCGTGCTCGGCGTCGGCAACGTCGCGCTGGACGTCGCCCGCGTGCTGGCCAAGACCGCCGACGAGCTGCTGACCACCGAGATCCCCGACAACGTCTACGAGGGCCTCAAGTCCAGCCCCGTCACCGACGTGCACGTGTTCGGCCGCCGCGGCCCGGCGCAGGCGAAGTTCACCCCGCTGGAGCTGCGGGAGCTGGACCACTCGCCCAACGTCGAGGTGATCGTGCACCCCGAGGGCATCGACTTCGACGAGGGCAGCATGGCCTCGATCCGGTCGAGCAAGCAGGTCGAGATGGTCGTGAAGACGCTGCAGGAGTGGGCGCTGCGCGACGTCGGCGACCGGCCCCGCAGGCTGCACCTGCACTTCCTGGAGGCCCCGGTCGAGGTGACCGGCGAGGACGGGAAGGTCGTCGGCCTGCGCACCGAGCGCATGGAGCTGACGGGCGACGGCAACGTGAGGGGCACCGGCGAGTTCACCGACTGGCCGGTGCAGGCGGTGTACCGGGCGGTGGGCTACCTGTCCACGAGCCTGGTCGACCTGCCGTTCGACACCGCGTCCGGCACGGTCCCGCACGCCGGGGGCCGCGTGGTCGACCTGGACGAGCAGCCGCTGCCGGGCGTGTACGTCACCGGCTGGATCAAGCGCGGCCCGGTCGGCCTGATCGGCCACACCAAGGGCGATGCGCTGGAGACCGTCACGAACCTGCTGGCGGACGCCGACGCGCTGCCCGCCTGCCAGTTCCCGGAGCCGGACGCGATCGTCCGGTTCCTGGAGCAGCGCGCCGTCCCGTTCACCACGGTGGAGGGCTGGCTGAAGCTGGACGCGCACGAGAAGGCGCTGGGCGCCGAGCGCGGTCGCGAGCGGGTCAAGGTCGTGGACCGGGAGACGATGACCTCGGTCTCCCGGTCCTGACGATCACCTTCCGGTGATCACGGGCTGACGGTCGCGAGCCGACCGGTCACTGCTCGGTCGTCACCTGGTTGAACGGGAGCATCGGCTCCGCCCAGGGGAAGACGACGAACATCAGCAGCGCCACCACCCCGGCCGCCACCACGACGGCCTCGAGGACCCGAACCGGCAGGGGGCCGGGGAGGTGGCGCCAGATCCAGGAGTACACCTCACTGCTCCTTGAGCTCGGGGGGCAGGAAGCCGTCCGACTTCGGGTAGTGCTGGGCCAGCGTCGCGTGCACGATCAGCCGCTGCTTGTCCGAGAAGCGCGGGTGGCACGTGGTCAGCGTCATCAGCGACTTCAGCTGGTCCTCGGGGACCTGGGCCTCGTTGTACGGGACCTCGTTGATGACCTCGCCCGCCGAGGGCAGCACGATCTCCTGGCCCTGGGTCTTGGAGTACGGCCCGCTGAGCGGCCCGACGTCCTTGCACCTGGGGTCGGACGCGCGCGAGGCCCAGCCCGCGACCTCGCTGTTCTTCGGCAGCATCCGGTAGACGAACCAGGACGCCTGGGTCTCCACCACGATCGCGTCGCACGAGTTGAGCAGGTCGAGGTCGTTGAACGGCGAGCCCTTGCCGACCCGGTGGCCCGCGACCGCGAAGTTGCCCTTCTCCCCCGGCAGGGCGGTGCCCTTGTAGTGGCCGGGACCGGTCTCCAGGTCCTTGTCGGTGGTGCCCTCGACGATGGAGAACTTGTAGTCCGCCCCGAACACCGGGATGTAGATCTTCGCGAACGCCTTGCCGTCGAGCAGGTCGTACTTGACCTCGCGCTGCGGGTCGGCCGCGACGGTGTTCGAGTCCTTCCACTCCTCGTCCAGCGCCGAGGTGACGTCGTCCTGCTTGCCCGCGGAGATCAGGTCGGTGACGTAGACCTCGTAGACCACGAACAGCAGCACGACGAGGCCGAGCGTGATCAGCGCCTCGCCGGTGCCCCGCACGACCTTGCGCAGCGGGCCCTCGGGCGGGTACTCCGGCTCGTGCCGGTCCGCCCCGGCGCGCTCGTCCCGGTCGAGGTCGTCCTGCGGGTCCTCGTAGTCGTCCCGGTCGTCCTCGAACCTGGGGATGACCTCCGTGGGAGGCTCGACGGGCCTGCGCGGCGCGCGGTGGCGCGGCGGCGCGACGGGCCGTCCCGGAGGCGGGGGCAGGCTGTGCCCGACGGGGTGCGCGTACTGCGTCGGCGCGTCGCCGACCGGCCGGAGCACCTGCGTCGCCTCGTCCTGGGGCGGGCGCTGCTGGGAGTGCCGGGGGCCGCGCGGCGCAGGCCGGGGGCCCTGCGGCTGCCTGGCGACCTGGGTGGTCGGCTGCTGCGCGGACCAACCGCCGCCCTGGGGCGGGGTGGGCGGGCCGCCTGGTCCACCACCGGACGCCTGCGGGGCTGGGTACGGCCTCGGGCGCTGAGCGTGCGGCGGCTGTCCCGACGGTCCGCCGCGCGTCGCGGGCGGGTCGAAGCTCACCTGAGAAACCTCCCGGCCATGACTCCAGTCCAGCACAGTGCTTCTAGGACCTGCTCGGTTACGTTAACGTGTTCCCCCAGCGGTGGGCGTTAACTGACGCGCCCACCCAGGCCTATCCACCGTCAGGCGAGGACAGCCATGCCCAAGTCCAAGGTCCGCAAGAAGGCCGTCTACACGGCGCCTGCCGATCGACGCACCCCGGTGAAGGTCAAGGCAGCAGGTCCTTCGCACCCGTTCTACATCACGGTGATGCTGGGTGTCATGCTGCTCGGCCTCGCCTGGTTGGTGGTCAACTACATCGCGGGCGAGAAGATCCCGGTGATGATGGACCTCGGGTCGTGGAACTTCGGCATCGGCTTCGCGCTGATCATCGTCGGCCTGCTGATGACGATGCGCTGGCGCTGACCGGCAGGCGTGGCACAGCACTCCGGAGGGGCCGGGCGCACTGCGCGCCCGGCCCCTCTCGCGTGTCCGGCCTGACCTGACCGGGTGAACAGCGGGTGACCGGAGCGCGGGGCCGCGAGTCATCCCCAATGGGGACAACTCCTGTGGACAACTTTGCGCCAAATCGCACAAGCGCCGGTCCAGGGCGGGAGTTGTCCACAGGCCCGTCCCGGAGTGCGGGACACTCACGGGTGTGACGTCACCTCCGCCCACCCGGTCCTGGGCCCCGAATCCCGCGTTCGTGGCCCTCGCGGGAGCACTGGCCGTAGTCGTGCTGGTGCTGCTGCTCATGTCCCCCGACGCCCCCTCCCGCGTGATGCTCGGCCTGGCCGTCGCGCTGCTGGGGTGGATGTCCCTGCAGGGCGCGCTGGTGCGCCCCAAGCTGGCCGTTGATGAGACGGGTCTGACCGTGCGCGGGTTGCGCCGGGAGCACCACATGGCCTGGCACGAGGTGAAGGTGCGCCTGCAGAGCACCCGCAGGCTGGGGCGCGTGGTGCGGACCCTGGAGCTGGACTGGGAGCGGGGCGAGGACGAGCGCCTGGTGGTGCTCACCCAGCTCGACCTGGGCGCCGATCCGCAGGACGTGGCCGAGGTGCTGCACGCGCTGCGGCCGTGAGCCCGCCTGCGACCCGCCCGATCCGATCAAGCTCAGCCCCGGACGGGTGAGCGCCGAGTGGCGCTCATCACCGTCCTCGGCATTCCACAGGTGTCGCCCCCCCTGTGGACAACTGCCCCGCCGCGTCCGGTCGTCCGCACCGGGCGCGGTCGGGCCGGGGGCGACACCCCCGACCCCCGCTCCCGCTTCAGGTGAACTTCCGGTGTCCCGGCCGTCGGGGTCCCGAACCGCTCGCGGGGCTCAGCCCACGAGCACGGCGGTGCGGACGGCGGTGAGCACGACCAGCGCGACGGCGAACGCCACGACCGCCCCCGCCTGCCACCGGACCCGCTGCGGCCCGCGCGGCGCGTAGACCAGCGCCGCGGTGACCGCCGCGCCGACCGCGATGCCGCCCAGGTGCCCGAGGATCGAGATGTTGGGCAGCGAGAAGCTCAGGAACACGTTGATGGCGATGATCGCCAGCACCGGGGTGGCGTTGAGCCGCCGCCTGAGCAGCACGACGAGCAGGGAGCCCATCAGGCCGTAGATCGCGCCCGACGCGCCCGCCGTGAGGGAGACGACCTCCTCGAACAGGTACACGGACGCGCTGCCGCCCAGCAGGGACAGCAGGTAGACCGCGAGGAACCTGGCGCGCCCGAGCACGGGCTCCAGGTCGCGCCCGAGGATGTACAGCGAGGCCATGTTGAGGCCGATGTGCGTGACGCCCAGGTGCAGGAAGCCGGACGTGACCAGGCGCCACCACTCGCCGAGGGCGACGAAGTAGGGGACGAGCGCCCCCTCCTGGGTCACGCCGCTCTGGAAGACGTCCCGGTCGGTCACGCCGCCGCCGAGGTAGGCGGTCAGCGCGAACAGCGCGAGGTTGACGACGATGAGCACGGGGACCACGAGGAGCCTGCGCCCCGTCGAGGCGTGCGTGGCGCCCTCCACCGTGCGGGCCTGCCGCGTGGTGCGGGCCCCCTCGGTGACGCAGTCGACGCACTGGAAGCCCACGGCCGCCTCGCGCAGGCAGTCGGGACAGGCGGGGCGTTCGCACCGCGCGCACAGCAGGCCGGTGGCCCGATCGGGGTGTCGCGCGCAGGCCGCTTGGCCTGGTTGCGCCCCGATCGGGCCGCCGGGTGGTACCGGAGTGCCTGCCACTAGGCCTTCTCGATCGTGACCTTCTCGATGACGACGTCGTTGACCGGGCGGTCGGCCGCACCGGTCGGACCGTTCTCGATGGTGTCGACGACGTTGCGGGACTCCTGGTCAGCGACCTCGCCGAAGATCGTGTGCTTGAAGTTCAGCCACGAGGTCGGCGCGACCGTGATGAAGAACTGGGAGCCGTTGGTGTTGGGCCCGGCGTTCGCCATCGCGAGCAGGTAGGGGCGGTCGAACTTGAGCTCCGGGTGGAACTCGTCGGCGAACTTGTAGCCGGGGCCGCCGCGACCGGTGCCCGTGGGGTCACCGCCCTGCAGCATGAAGCCTGCGATGACCCGGTGGAAGATCGCACCGTCGTAGAAGGGCCCGCTGGCCTCGCCCTTCGCGTTGGCTTCGGTGTACGCCTTCGTGCCCTCGGCGAGGCCCACGAAGTTCGCCACCGTCTTGGGGGCGTGGTCGGGGAAAAGGTTGATCTTGATGACGCCCTGCGTGGTGTGCAGGGTCGCCGTCACCTTGCGCCCGACGAGCGATTCGTTGCTGTCTGCCACCTCCCCATCGTGCCATCTACCGGCGCTGTGGTTGGGGAAGGGGCAGGATGGGTATTGCCGAAATGTGACTGTCCGACAGCTTGTGGAGCGCGATATGGATGAGGTAGACGCCATGACCCGAGCAGGCGAGTCGGCGGGCAGGGCAGTGGGAACGGGTCTCCGCGCCGCCCGCCGGGGAGCGGTTCGCGCTGGTCACGCCAGCGCTGACGCCGCGGCCCAGTGGGCCGGGAAGCTCGAGGGCAAGCTCGCCGAGCGCGGGGTGACCGCCGACCACGTGCGCGGCGTCGTCGCCGATCGCGCCGGCCTGCTCGTCGAGCGCGCCGAGCTGGTGGAGAAGCAGACCAGGCGCAGCCGCCGCAAGCTCGCGAAGAGGGCCAAGGCGGTCCGCAAGGACGTGGCGAAGGCCACCGAGCGGGCCCGCAAGGAGGCCGGTGTCCGCGCCAAGGACATCCGCAAGGCGGCGAAGCAGGCGCGCAAGGAGTTCGGGAAGCCCCAGAAGTCCTCGCGCAAGTGGCCCTGGGTGCTCGGCCTGCTCGCCGCGGGCGCGGTCGCGGGCTGGGCGGCGCTGAACAAGCGCCCGCAGGAGGTGCTCCTGGAGGAGGAGGCCCCGCTGCACCCGCTCAACGGCGACATCCCGTCCTCCGGCACGACCGACCGGGACGCCGCGTCCCGCAACGGCCGGGTCACCGAGCGGAGCTGACGCCCCGAACCCACCACGAACCGCGAGCGCCCGTCCTCCAAAGCAGGGGGACGGGCGCTTCGCGCGCTCCGGGCGGCCTGGCTCAGCCCGCCAGGCCCTGGACGACCAGCTTGGCGATCTGCTTCGCCTTGATGGTCTGCTTCTGGTTGCTGGTGATGACGACGGCGTCCCCGGCCTTGGCGACCGCGTACACGGCGCCCGCGTCGGTGGCCATCGACCCGCCCTCCCAGCCCGCGGGCTCGGTGGCGGGGTTGGAATCGGCGATCGGCGCCGCCTCGTTGACCAACGCCTTGGCCGTTGTGGCGTCACCCCGGTACACCCGAACGGTCAACTGGATCTCAGTCGCGTTCGCGTAGAAGAAGCACGCGGGATTCGTCTTGTCGCTCGACAGCATCACCTTGGGCACGAGCTGCCCGTTGGCTTGAGCGACCTCGGACTTGTCCAGATAGGGGCAGGTGCCCTCGACCGCCGGTTCGGGCGCCGGGGGCGGCCCGCTGGGCGTGGAGGACGTGGTGACCTGCGTTGACGCGGGCTGGGATGCCTGCGCCGAGGTCCCACCGGGGCTTTCCTGACCCCCGCACGCGGTGAGCGCGCCGAGGATCAGCAGGGAGGGCAGCAGTCGCTTCATGGCGCGGCAAGTCAACCAGATCGCCGACAGACCCCAGACAGCGAATCGACAGCGTGACGATCTAGGCACGTAACGTGAAGACCGTTAGCTTGTCCTTACCTGCCACTCGCCCCTGCCAAGTGAGGACTGAATCGAAATGAGCTTGTTGGACCGTGGTCGGGAGCAGTTCCTCTCGATCTTCCGGATCGTGATCGCCTTCTTCATGATCTGCCACGGAGCCCAGAAGGTCTTCGGCGTGCTGGGCGGCAAGGGCGGCTTCTCGCCCATGAACTGGCCCTCGGGCCCCGCGGGCCTCATCGAGGTCATCGGCGGTGCGCTCGTCCTGATCGGTCTCTGGACCCGCGTGGCGTCGATCATCGTCTCCGGCGCCATGGCCTACGCCTACTTCGTCGTCCACCAGCCGATGGGCCTGCT
The DNA here is from genome assembly GCF_052038725.1 of Actinosynnema sp. Taxonomy (NCBI): domain Bacteria; kingdom Bacillati; phylum Actinomycetota; class Actinomycetes; order Pseudonocardiales; family Pseudonocardiaceae; genus Actinosynnema; species Actinosynnema sp. The sequence goes on along the minus strand of NZ_JBQGCX010000567.1, from coordinate 56,433 downwards.
GCCCATCGAGAACAAGGGCGAACTGGCGGCGGTCTACTCGTGGGCCTTCCTGCTCCTGGCCTTCACGGGTCCGGGCGTCTGGGCGGTGGACACCATCCTGGCCTCCAGGAAGAAGAACGCCGAGAACCGGGAGCTGGCGAACACCGCAGCCTGACAGCACGGCACTTCAGCACCAACTGACAAGGGCGTCAGCGAGGAACCAGGGGCCCGCACCCTCCCGGCCGGGGGTGCGGGCCCTTCCACGTGCGGGGGAAAAGCCCCCGCGCGCCACCGGTGCTCCTGATCGGTGCTCTTGATCACAAAACAAAAAAACCCCGGCCCAATAGGGTCGGAGCAAGAAAGCACCCTCGGCACGACTACCGCAGATCAGGACCACCGCAGGGGGCCGGAAGCGAAGCCCTCCGGGCGGGGTCCGAGGCCGCGCCCCCGGTGAAATGACGAAGGCCGACCCGGTTCGCGCTCTCCGCGAACACAGATCGGCCTCGGCCGAGTGGAGACGAGGGGAATCGAACCCCTAACCCCCGCCTTGCAAAGGCGGTGCTCTGCCAATTGAGCTACGTCCCCTCGCGGGGGGCGGCAGAACGAACCGCCCTCGCGGTGTCAGTTGGCCGGAGCAGTGGCCTCGCGCCACAGGTCAGCGTCGGCCTTGGCCGCACGACTGCGCTTGACGAAGAACAGGACCGCACCGGCGACTGCGACAAGTGCGATGATCTTCTTCACAGTGTTCCCCTCTGAGCAATCCCTGGATACATCCGGTGGGCCTAGGAGGACTTGAACCTCCGACCTCTTCATTATCAGTGAAGCGCTCTAACCGCCTGAGCTATAGGCCCTCGGGGCAACGACGAGAAGACTACAACACGACCCGCCGTTGCCCCAAATCGGGGTCACTCGCGCTCGGAGAGCGTGACCTCCAAGCCGCCTGCGAGATCGGCCGAGACGTTGTAGACGAAGGCGCCGACGGTGGCCAGCGCGGTGAACAGGACGATGTTGACCGCGCCCACGATGGCGGACACGCCGAACACCCGACCCGCGCTGATCAACGGGTCACCGCTGGCCTCCTCGCTCTGGAGGAGGTCGTTCGCGGTGTTGTTGATCTTGTCCCACACGCCCATGCCGTTCAGCACGCCGTACAGCACGCCGACCGCGACCAGCCAGACGAAGAACAGCGCCACGCTGAGCACGAGCGCGAGCTTCAGGACCGACCACGGGTCGACCCGCTTCACCTGCAGGCTGGCCCGCCGGGGTCCCCTGCCGGGGCGGCGCGCCGAGGACGACGCCTGCGGCCTCGACTGGTTGCCCAGGTTCACCGCCGTGCGCGGCGCTGCCGCCGCGGCGGCAGCCGCCGGGGCGGCGCCGGGCGGGACCGGCTTGGCCACCGCCACCGTGTCCTGGTCCAGCGACGGGAAGACCGGCGACGCCGGGGCCCCCGCCTCGGCGGGCTTCACGTCGTCGCCCGGCCCGACCTGGGCGGCCTCGCTGTAGCCGCCCTCGCTGGTCGAGCGCTGCCACGGCGGGGGCGTCACCGCCACCGTGGGGCTCTCGTCCGCGGGCTTCTCCGCGGGCTTCTCCGGGGCCTTCGCGGCCTCCGGAGCGGCGGCGGGCGCGGCGGTGGTCACGACCTCCTCCGGCTTCTTCTTCTCCGGTTCACCCGATGACGCGGCTGCCGCCTCGGGCGCCTTGGCCGCCTCGACGCTCGGCCGGGTGATCACCGCGGTCTTGTCCGCGTCCCGGTCCTCTTTCTCGGGTGGAGTCACGAGCTGTCCTCAACCTCTCGTCGTCCGCGCTGCTTCAGTTGGCAGGCTCGGTCGCCTGATCCTCTTCACCGGTGGAGACGTCGGCGGGCTCGTCCGCGTTGCGCGCGACCGCGATCAAGGTCGACTTCTCCCCGAGGTTCATCAAGCGAACGCCCTTGGTCTGCCTACCCGCTTTGCGGATCTCCTTGGCGCTGGTCCTGATGACCCCGCCCGCGGAGGTGATCGCGTACAGCTCGTCCTCGACGTCGACGATGAGAGCTCCCACAAGCCTCCCACGCCTGCGGTCGTGCTGGATCGTCAGCACGCCCTTGCCGCCCCGCCCCTGCACCGGGTAGTCCTCGATCGGGGTGCGCTTGGCATACCCACCGTCGGTGGCGACCAAAACGAAGAGCCCTTCCTGCACCACGCCCATCGACAGCAGCTCGTCGTCGCTGTTGAAGCGCATCCCCTGGACGCCGGAGGTCGCGCGGCCCATCGGGCGCAGGACGTAGTCGCTGGAGTGGAACCCGATGGACTGGCCGTCCTTTGACACCAGCAGCAGGTCGTCGCCCTCGCCGGTGAGCACCGCGCCGACCAGCTCGTCCTCCTCGCGGAGGTTGATGCCGATCAGGCCGCCGGAGCGGTTGGAGTCGAAGTCCGACAGCTTGGACTTCTTCACCAGGCCGTTGCGGGTGGCCAGCACCAGGTACGGCGCGGCCTCGTAGTTCTTGATCTGGATGACCTGGGCGATCTCCTCGTCCGGCTGGAACGCGAGGAGGTTCGCCACGTGCTGGCCGCGCGCGTTGCGGCTGGCCTCGGGCAGGTCGTAGGCCTTGGTGCGGTACACCCGGCCCTTGTTGGTGAAGAACAGGATCCAGTCGTGCGTGGAGCACACGAAGAAGTGCTGCACGATGTCGTCCTGCTTGAGCTGCGCGCCCTGCACGCCCTTGCCGCCGCGCTTCTGGGCGCGGTACAGGTCGGTCTTGGTGCGCTTGGCGTAGCCGGTCCGGGTGATCGTGACGACCACGTCCTCGACCGCGATCAGGTCCTCCATGGACACGTCGCCGTCGAACGGGACGATCTTGGTGCGCCGGTCGTCGCCGTGCTTGTCGACGATCTCCAGCAGCTCCTCGCGCACGATGGCGCGCTGCCGCTCCGGCTTGGCCAGGATGTCCTTGAGGTCCGCGATCTGGAGCTCGATCTCGGCCAGCTGGTCGATGATCTTCTGGCGCTCCAGGGCCGCCAGGCGGCGGAGCTGCATCTCCAGGATCGCGTTGGACTGGATCTCGTCGACGGACAGCAGCTCCATCAGGCCGGTGCGCGCCGACTCGGTCGTGTCCGACCGGCGGATCAGCGCGATGACCGCGTCGAGCTGGTCGAGCGCCTTGACCAGGCCGCGCCAGACGTGCGCCCGCTCCTCCGCCTTGCGCAGCCGGAACTTGGTGCGCCGGACGATGACCTCGATCTGGTGCTTCACGTAGTGCCGGATCATCTGGTCCAGGCGCAGCGTGCGGGGCACCCCGTCCACCAGCGACAGCATGTTCACGCCGAACGAGTACTGGAGCTGGGTGTGCTTGTAGAGGTTGTTCAGCACCACCTTCGCCACCGCGTCGCGCTTGACCGTGATGACGATGCGCATCCCGGAGCGGCGGTTGGACTCGTCGGCGATGTTCGAGATGCCGTTGATCTTCTGGTCGCGCACCAGCGACGCGATGTTCTCGACCAGGTTGTCCGGGTTGACCTGGTAGGGCAGCTCGGACACGACGAGGATGGTGCGCCCCTTGGCGTCCTCGTCCATCTCGACGACCGCGCGCATCTTCACCGAGCCGCGACCGGTGCGGTAGGCGTCCTCGATGCCCTGGGTGCCGAGGATCTGCCCGTAGGTCGGGAAGTCCGGACCCTTGATGCGGGCGATCATGGCCTCCAGGGTCTCCTCGTCGGAGGCCTCCGGGTTGTCCAGCGCCCACACCACGCCGTCCGCGACCTCGCGGAGGTTGTGCGGCGGGATGTTGGTGGCCATGCCGACCGCGATGCCGGACGAGCCGTTGATGAGCAGGTTCGGCACCCGCGACGGCAGGACCGTCGGCTCCTGGATGCGGCCGTCGTAGTTGTCGCGGAAGTCGACGGTGTCTTCCTCGATGTCCGCGAGCATCCGCATGGCCAGCGGGGTGAGGCGGCACTCGGTGTACCGCATGGCCGCCGCCGGGTCGTTGCCCTGGGACCCGAAGTTGCCCTGGCCGTCGATGAGCGGGTACCGCATCGCCCACGGCTGGGCCAGGCGCACGAGGGCGTCGTAGATCGCCGAGTCGCCGTGCGGGTGGTAGTTGCCCATCACGTCGCCGACGACGCGGGCGCACTTGTTGTAGCTGCGCTCGGGCAGGAAGCGGGAGTCGAACATCGAGTACAGCACGCGCACGTGGACCGGCTTGAGGCCGTCGCGCACGTCCGGCAGGGCCCGTCCCACGATCACGCTCATCGCGTAGTCGATGTACGAGTTCTGCATCTCCTGCTGGAGGTCGCGCGGCTCGGTGCGGTCGCTTCCGCCGCCGATCGGGGGCAGGGTCGTCTCGCTCACTGTTCTTCTTTCCTGGGAGAGGACAACGGGCTACGGGCGGGACGGGTCACACGTCGAGGAAGCGGACGCCCTTGGCGTTGCGGGTGATGAAGGACCGGCGGGCTTCCACGTCCTCGCCCATCAGCACGCTGAACAGCTCGTCGGCCGCGGCGGCGTCGTCCATCGTCACCTGGAGCAGCACCCGGTTGGCTGGGTCCATCGTGGTCTCCCACAGCTCCTCGGCGTTCATCTCGCCCAGGCCCTTGTAGCGCTGGATGTTGTCGTCCTTGCCGATCTTCTTACCGGCGGCGAGGCCCCGCTCGATCAGGCCGTCGCGCTCGCGGTCGCTGTAGGCGTACTCCGGCTCGGACCGCTGCCACTTGATCTTGTACAGCGGCGGCTGCGCGAGGTACACGTGCCCGTGCTCCAGCAGTGGCCGCATGAAGCGGAACAGCAGGGTGAGCAGCAGGGTGCGGATGTGCTGGCCGTCGACGTCGGCGTCCGCCATCAGCACGACCTTGTGGTAGCGCAGCTTGCTGACGTCGAACTCGTCGTGGATGCCGGTGCCCATCGCCGTGATGATCGACTGGACCTCGGTGTTCTTGAGCACCCGGTCGATGCGGGCCTTCTCCACGTTGATGATCTTGCCCCGGATCGGCAGGATCGCCTGGTACATGGAGTCCCGGCCCTCCTTGGCCGAGCCGCCCGCGGAGTCGCCCTCCACGATGTAGACCTCGCACTCCTCCGGGTTGGAGGAGCGGCAGTCCTTGAGCTTGCCGGGGAGGCCGCCGATGTCCAGGGCGCCCTTGCGGCGCACCAGCTCGCGCGCCTTGCGGGCGGCGATGCGGGCCTGCGAGGACGAGACCGCCTTGGTGATGATGGTCTTCGCCTCGTTGGGGTGGCGCTCGAACCAGTCCGCCAGGTGCTCGTTCGTGGACTTCTGCACGAACGACTTGGCCTCGCTGTTGCCCAGCTTGGTCTTCGTCTGGCCCTCGAACTGGGGCTCCTTGAGCTTCACCGAGATGATCGCGGCGAGGCCCTCGCGGATGTCGTCGCCGGTGAGGTTGGCGTCCTTCTCCTTGATGAGCTTCTTGTCGCGCGCGTACTCGTTGACCACGCGGGTCAGCGCGGCGCGGAAGCCCTCCTCGTGGGTGCCGCCCTCGTGCGTGTTGATCGTGTTCGCGAAGGTGTACACCGACGGCGTGTAGCCGGTGTTCCACTGCATCGCGACCTCGACCTCGAGGTCGTCGCCCTTGGCCTCGAAGCTGACCACCTTCTGGTGGACGGCCTCGCGCGTGTGGTTGAGGTGGCGGACGAAGTCCTCCAGGCCGCCGGGGTAGTGGAAGACCCGCTCGCGGACCTTGGCCACGTGGCCCTCGGCGTCGGCCTCCTCGGCGCCCTCCTCGGCGACCCGCTCGTCCCGCAGGACGATGCTGAGCCCCTTGTTGAGGAACGCCATCTCCTGGAGCCTGCGCGAGATGGTCTCGATGTTGTAGTCGGTGGTCTCGAAGATCGCCGGGTCGGCCCAGAACGTGATCGTGGTGCCGGTCTCGGACGTCGGGACGCCCCGCTCCAGCTCGTGCGCGGGCTTGCTGGCCTCGAAGCGCTGGTTCCACGTGAAACCCTGGCGCTTGACCTCGACGTCGACGGCGGTGGACAGCGCGTTCACCACGGAGATGCCGACGCCGTGCAGGCCGCCGGACACCGCGTAGGAGTCGCTGTCGAACTTGCCGCCCGCGTGCAGCTTGGTGAGCACGACCTCCAGGGTCGGCTTGCCCTCCACCGGGTGGAGGTCGACCGGGATGCCGCGGCCGTCGTCGACGACCCGGACACCGCCGTTCGCCAGCAGCGTCACCACGACCTTGGAGGCGTAGCCCGCCATCGCCTCGTCGACGGAGTTGTCCACGACCTCCTGGATCAGGTGGTGCAGACCGCGCTCCCCGGTGGAGCCGATGTACATGCCGGGGCGCTTGCGGACCGCTTCCAGCCCTTCCAGCACGGTGATCGACGACGCGCCGTAATCCTTCTTCTGGGCTGCCACGGGCCTGGTGTCTCCTCGAACTGGAGCGACAGGGATGCCGCAACTCTGCGGCAGATTGGTAACGCTTACCCAAGAGTCTACCGGGGCACACCGACAGGAGCGCATCAAGGACGCACCTCAGTTGCTCACAGAAGCCCGGAAGCGACTCACAGCGAGGGGCGACCGCCAACCCCTGCTCCGGAAAGCGCTGCCGCCCGCTCACCGCGCCACAGGATCGACGCTGCGGACCGCCCTCGGCTCACCCGTAGGTGTCGCGCGGACCACGCCCCGAAACGTGCCTGGGGCCGTAGCGCCAGCTTGGCGCGGCGGGACCCAGCACCTTGAGCCGCTTGACGACGTTCGGGCCCAACCCGGCGGCGATCTTCTTCAGCAGCTCCCGCTGGAGCAGTCGCAGCTGCGTCGCCCACGCCGTCGAGTCGGCCTGGACGGTCAGCTCGCCGTCCTCGAACGACACCGGCTGCGCGTGCTCGGCGACGTCCTCCCCCACCAGCTTCGGCCACTGCGCGATGACCTGGCCGCCCCTGAGCTTCTCCGCCCACCCCCGGTCGGCGGCGATCCGGGACGCGAGCCTGCCCAGCGGCTGCGGGTCGCGGTCGTCCGGGCCGGGACCGGACCAGGTGCGCCTGCGCCTGCGCGCGGCGGCCCCGCCGGTGGCGCGCCTGCTCCGCACGCCGCGCGCCTTGTTCGCCGCGCGGGCGGCCTCCAGCGCGGCACGGGCGAGGTCGGAACCCCGCAGAACACCCTCAGGAGCGGGTTGAGGTGTGGAAACTCCCCCGGAAGTGGGCGAGTTATCCACACTATCCACAGGTTTATCCCCAGGTGTGGATCGAGTCACACCCGTTCGGTCTAGCGGCGGCTCAGTCACGCCGCACCTCCCCGTGGCCGACGTGGAACCGCACGGCGTCCAGCTCCTCGGGCACGTCCTCGGCGACCGCGGCGGTGATGAACACCTGCTCGGCCGCCGCAGCCACCTTCGCCAGCTGCCGCCGCCTGCCCCGGTCCAGCTCGGCGAACACGTCGTCGAGCACCAGCACCGGCTCGGCGCCCTCCTCGCGCAGCAGCTCGTACGCGCCCAGCCGCAGCGCGAGCGCGAACGACCACGACTCGCCGTGGCTGGCGTAGCCCTTCGCGGGCAGCTCCCCCAGCGACAGCTCCAGGTCGTCCCGGTGCGGGCCGACCAGGCACACCCCCCGGTCGATCTCCTGCGGGCGCAGCCGGTGCAGCTCGGCGAGCAGCGCGTCCTCCAGCACCTCCCGGTCGTGCGCGCCGGGGAACGCCTCCCCCAGGCTCGACCGGTAGGACAGCAGCGCGGGCCGCGACTCGGGGGCCACCTCGGCGTACGCGGCGGCGGCGTGCGGGGCGATCGCGGCGACCAGGTCGAGCCTGGCCGCGAGCAGCTCGGCCCCGTGCCTGGCCAGGTGCCCGTCCCACACGTCGAGCGTGCCCAGCTCCGCCGACCGCACCGAGCGCACCGTCTTCAGCAGCGCCCCGCGCTGCCGCAGCACCCGCTCGTAGTCCGAGCGCACCCCGGCGTACCGGGGCGCCCTCAGGGTCAGCAGCTCGTCCAGGAACCGCCTGCGCTCGCCGGGGTCGCCCCGGACCAGCGACAGGTCCTCCGGCGCGAACAGCACCGTGCGCAGGATGCCGAGCACGTCGCGGGGCCGGGGAACCGGGCCGCGGTTGACCCGCGCCCGGTTCGCCCTGCCCGGAGTGATCTCCAGCTCGACGAGGAGCTCGCGCCCCTCGTTGACCACCGCCGTCCGGACGACGGCGCGCTGGGCGCCGCTCCGGATCAGCGGCGCGTCCGACGCCACCCGGTGCGATCCGAGCGTGGCGACGTAGCCGAGCGCTTCGACCAGGTTCGTCTTGCCGTGGCCGTTGCGACCGACCAGCACGCTGACCCCCGGCTCGAAGGCCAGGTCCGCGTGCTCCCACGACCGGAAGTCGGTCACCTGGAGGTGCCGGACGTACAACTCGGGGTCAGCCCTGCGTGCTGCCGGAACCGGAGGTCGGGCCCGCGGTCTGCACGGCGTGCCCGCCGAACTGGTTCCGCAGCGCCGCGACCGCGCGCATGGCGGGCGAGTCGGACTGGCGCGACGCGAAGCGGGCGAACAGCGCGGCGGAGATCACCGGCGCGGGGACCGCGTGGTTGATCGCCTCCTCGACGGTCCACCGGCCCTCGCCGGAGTCCTCGACGTAGCCGCGCAGGTCGTCCAGCTCCGGGTCCGACTCCAGGGCGTTGACCAGCAGGTCGAGCAGCCAGGAGCGGACGACGGTGCCGCGCTGCCACGCCTTGATGGTGGCGGGCACGTTCTCGACCAGCTCGGAGGCCTCCAGGAGCTCGAAGCCCTCGGCGTACGCCTGCATCAGGCCGTACTCGATGCCGTTGTGCACCATCTTGGCGAAGTGGCCCGCGCCGAGCTTGCCCGCGTGCGCGAAGCCCTCCTCGCGCGGCCCCTCGGGGCGCAGCGCGTCGAAGATCGGCATGGCGCGCTCGACGTCGGCGGCGGCGCCGCCGACCATCAGGCCGTAGCCGGTCTCCAGGCCCCAGCCGCCGCCGGACACGCCGCAGTCGAGGTAGCCGATGCCCTTCTCGGCCAGCTTGGCGGCGTTGAGGGCGTCGTCGGTGAACCGCGAGTTGCCGCCGTCGATGACGAGGTCGCCCTCGCTGAGCACCTCGCTGAGCTCAGCGACGGTGTTCCTGGTGATCTCCCCGGCGGGGACCATCACCCAGACCACCCTGGGGCCGGTCAGCTTGGCCGCGAGGTCGGCGAGCGACGTGGTGTCGCTGACGTCCGGGTTGCGGTCGTAGCCGACGACCTCGTGACCAGCGCGGCGGACCCGCTCGCGCATGTTGAAGCCCATTTTGCCGAGGCCGACGATTCCGAGCTGCACGGTCGTTCTCTCCCTGATCGAGTAGATCCCCGCTGAGTGGATCAGCCGGGCAGGCGGACGGGCATGAGCAGGTACACGTAGCCCTCCGCCACCTCCCCATCCTCGTTCACGGGCTTGAGCAGTGCCGGCCTGCTGGGTGTGGTGAAGGACAAGTGCGCCCTCGGCGTCCGGACGGCCTGGAGGCCCTCCAGGAGGTACGTGGGGTTGAACGCGATGGTCACCGGGTCGCCCTGGTAGTCGACGGGCAGCTCCTCCTCGGCGCTCCCCTCGTCGTCACCACCGGCGGAGAGCTTGAGGCCCGCGTCGCCGAACTCCAGCCTGACCTGCGTGCCGCGCTCGGCGACCAGGGACACCCGCTTGATCGCCTGGACCAGGGTGTCGACGCTGATGATCGCGGCGGCGGAGTGCTCGCTGGGCAGCAGCTGGCGGTACTTGGGGAAGTCCGCGTCGAGCAGCCGGGTGGTGGTGCGGCGGCCGTTGCCGGACAGGCCGAGGAGGCCGTCGTTGGCGGCGAGGGACAGCTCGACCTTCGCGCCGGACGCGCCGAGCGTCTTCGCGGAGTCGTTGAGCGTCTTGGCCGGGACGAGGACGGCGACGTCGCCGAGCGTCTCGTCGGGGGTCCACTCGAACTCGCGCATGGCCAGCCGGAACCGGTCGGTGGCGACGAGCACGAGCTTGCCGTCCGCGATCTCCAGCCGGACGCCGGTGAGCATCGGGAGCGTGTCGTCCTTGCCCGCCGCGACGGCGACCTGGGCGACGGCCTCGCCGAAGACCTCGCCGGGGAGCTCGCCCGCGAGCTGCGGCATGGACGGCAGCGCCGGGTAGTCCTCGACCGGCATGGTCGGCAGGCTGAACTTGGCGCTGCCGCAGCTGATGGTCATCCGGGCGCCGTCGACGTTGATCTCGACGGGGTGGTTCGGCAGCGCCTTGGTGATGTCGGCCAGGAGCTTGCCGGAGACGAGGGCCTTGCCGCCGTCGGAGACGGTGGCCGGGACGCCGCACTGGGCGGAGACCTCGTAGTCGAAGCCGGAGCCGGTCAGCGCGTCGCCGGAGCCGTCCTCCGCACCCGCGTCGAGCAGGACGCCGCCGAGGACCGGGACGGGCGGCCTGGACGGCAGGCTGCGGGCGACCCAGGCGACGGCGTCGGCCAGACCGTCGCGCTCGACGCGGATCTTCATGGGGCGTCCTTCCTCGGTGCGGCACAGCGGGAGGCGCAACTGGAGCGGTTGCGATCGGGGTGTCCTGGCACGGGTCGCCCCCTGGGGTCGGTGTCCCTGTCCGGACTGGCCTCGACCCCGGGGACTTCAGGCTCACCACCGTAGAGCGTCGACCGCCAGTCCGTCACCTCGGGTCCAGGCCCGATCGACCACCGATCGACCGAGCCCTCCCGCCCTCCCCGCCGCCTGTTTTTCAGTTCTTCTTCTCTTCAAGGGAGAGAACAGCAACAGCAGTAGGGCCTGTGGAAAGTGTGGATAACCGCCGTTTTCGCAGTTCAGAGGTGGTGACCCCCTGTTGATAACCCGGGGATGAACCCGGGGACAACTCGGTGTCCCCGGGGATAACTCAGATGGTCCGCCCATCGGTCCACAGATGCGGCCGACTTATCCCCGGGCTCATCCCCGGGTTTGGGGGTAGTTATCCCCGGGTTCTCAACAACCCCTCGGTAACTCTATGTTGGAATCCCCACACCACAGAGTGACGATTCGTGGAATCGGAACAGACTCACAGTAGAAAATTCCTGCTGTTGGGAATTTTAGTCCGAATATGCAGTTGTCTGTGGATAACTCTGTGGACAACTCGACGGCCGTCCGATGCGCCCGAAACAGTGCTCCCACCTGCGAAAACGCTCCAAGTGGCGGAAAAGCGGAATGGGCGCCCCTCCTCGTGGAGAAGCGCCCATCGGTAGCTCTGAAGCGGTGAACGGTAGTTTTTAGTACGGAATACCGGCCCCCTGCGAGGGCTTGGAAGGCCCAGGTCAGGCCGGATCGACCGGGGGCGCCACCAGGTAGCGCGAGCGCTGCTTGATGCGCGAGGTGAGCTCCTGGACCTGGTCGTAGATGCGCCTGCGCTCGGCCATCTCCTTGCGGATCTTCTTGTCCGCGTACATGACCGTGGTGTGGTCCCGGCCGCCGAACGTCTGCCCGATCTTCGGCAGCGACAGGTCCGTCAGCTCGCGGCACAGGTACATGGAGATCTGCCTGGCCGTGGACAGCACCTTGGTCTTCCCTGGGCCGCACAGGTCCTCGATGGTGACCTCGAAGAACTCTGCGGTCACCGCCATGATGGTGGGCGCGGTGATCTCCGGGACGTGCGAGTCCGGGATCAGGTCGCGCAGCACTATCTCGGCGAGCTGGACGTCGACCGGCTGCCGGTTCAGCGACGCGAACGCCGTGACCCGGATCAGCGCGCCCTCCAGCTCGCGGATGTTCCGCACCACCCTGGCCGCGATGAACTCCAGCACCTCGGCGGGCGCCGCCAACCGGTCCTGCGCCGCCTTCTTCCGCAGGATCGCGATCCGCGTCTCCAGCTCGGGCGGCTGGATGTCCGTGATCAGGCCCCACTCGAACCGCGTCCGCAGCCGGTCCTCCAGGGTCTCCAGCCGTTTCGGCGGCCGGTCCGAGGACACCACGATCTGCTTGTTCGAGTTGTGGAGGGTGTTGAAGGTGTGGAAGAACTCCTCCTGCGTCCCCTCCTTGCCCTCCAGGAACTGGATGTCGTCCACGAGGAGGACGTCGATGTCCCGGTAGCGGCGCTGGAAGGCGACCTTCCGGTCGTCGCGCAGCGAGTTGATGAAGTCGTTCGTGAATTCCTCGGTCGACACGTAGCGAACGCGCATGCCGGGGAACAACCGCTGCGCGTAGTGCCCGACCGCGTGGAGCAGGTGCGTCTTCCCCAGACCGGACTCCCCCCAGATGAACAAGGGGTTGTACGCCCTGGCGGGAGCCTCGGCCACCGCGACCGCCGCCGCGTGGGCGAACCGGTTCGAGGCGCCGATGACGAAGGTGTCGAAGTTGTACTTCTCGTTCAACCGGGTCTGCGAGGAGGCCGGGTTCGCGGGCCGGGTGAACGGCGTCCCGCTCGGCGGGGTCGGCTGACCGCCCGCGCCGCCGGAGAACTTCGGCCAGATCTCGTTGACGGTCGCGAGCGTCTCGCGCTCCTCGTCGCCCTCCTCCGGCTCGGCGTCCGACTCCGCGCCCTCCGCGGGCGCCTGCGCGTTCGCGGGCTGCTCCAGCGGGAGACCGGTCGGGGCCGGGGGCTGCGGACCTGCGGGGCCGTCGGCCTGACCGCCTATGGGCAGCGAGGTCTGGCCGTTCGGGCCGACCGGGCCGAGCACCTGCTGGCCGAAGGTGATGCCGTGCGCGACGCTCGGCGGGACCGGCGGCATGGGCACGGGGATCGGGGTCGTCGGCGGGCCGCTCGCCATCGGCGGCTCCGGCGAGTCCACCTTCACCGCGAGCGAGACCGCGCGGCCGAGCCTGCGGGACAGCGCCGCCGTGATGGGCTCGCGCAGGGCCCGCTCGATCGCCTCCTTGGCGAAGTCGCTGGGCGCCGCGAGCAGGGCCGTCCCGTCGAGCAGGCCGATCGGCCGGGTCACCCGCATCCACGCGCGCTGCTGCGGGGACAGGGTGCTGGACGAGAGGGCGCTGTTCGCCAGCTCCTCCACCACCTGCTCCCACACGAGACCCAAGTCGGCCTGGTGGTCGGACACCTCCGCGCTCCCCTCCCCTCGCACTCCCCCTGTGGAAGACCCCCGCACGGCGGGGAGCGTCCACACGTGGACCCGGAGAATAGAGGTATCCACAGAGTTATCCACAACTGTGCATTGACGTGGGACCCGGGCGCAGCGGTCCCCCCGTTGCTCCCCGGACGTCGTGCTCGCCCGTGCGCCTGGCGCTCCTGCCACGACCGCACGCGGAGGGAGCACGCTAACAAGGTCACCGCCGGTGCCACAAGGACCGCAGGTCGGCCGCCCCCGCGCGGCCCCGGGGGACCCCCGATTTGAGTCAACGCACCCGGGCTGCGTACTCTCTACAGAGTCTCCCGTCTTGTGCGAGGTGCGTTTAGCGTGCCTGCGCGCCTCACCGGCGCAGGGGACAACCACAGACCTGCTTTGCAGTTTTAAGCACTCGGGAGTCCGACCGTGAGCAAGGGTAAGCGCACCTTCCAGCCCAACAACCGCCGTCGTGCGAAGACGCACGGGTTCCGGCTGCGGATGCGCACCCGTGCGGGTCGCGCGATCCTGTCCGCGCGCCGCACCAAGGGCCGCAAGCAGCTCTCCGCCTGATCGCCGCGCCGCCGTGCTCCCAGCGGCCGGCAGGCTGACCCGCAGCCAGGACTTCGGCCTGGTGGTCCGCCGAGGCCGCCGAGCAGGACGGCCTCGGCTGGTCGTGCACGCCATGATTCCGGTGCAGCCCACCTTGGACGCAGAGTCCAAGGTGGGCTTCGTCGTGAGCAAGGCCGTCGGCAACTCCGTCGTCCGCCACCGCGTCAGCCGCAGGCTGCGCCACGTGCTGCGGGACCGACTGGCGTCGCTGCCCAGCGGCTCGTCCCTCGTGGTGCGCGCGCTGCCCCCGGCGGCGACCGCGTCGAGCGCCGAGCTGGCCGAGGACGTCGACGCCGCGCTGCGCAGGCTGGTCCGATGACCGACCCCGCGCCCGTCCGCCCCGCGGTGCGGGTACTGGTGCTGCCGATCCGCTTCTACCAGCGGTTCATCTCGCCGTACCTGCCCCCCACCTGCCGCTTCCACCCCACGTGCAGCTCCTACGCGGTGGAAGCCCTGACCGTCCACGGTGCGCTCCGCGGCAGTTGGCTGACCGTGCGCAGACTCGGCCGCTGCGGACCCTGGCACCCTGGAGGCCTGGACCCCGTTCCGCCGAAACGGGTCCCCGACGTCGCTGCCGAGGAGTAGCTCAGTGCTCAACTTCATCTACTACCCGGTGTCCTTCATCTTGTGGTGTTGGCACTGGGTGTTCGGGCGCATCTTCGGCGAGTCGAGCGGTATCGCCTGGGCCCTGTCCGTGATCTTCCTGGTCTTCACCCTGCGCGCCCTGCTGTTCAAGCCGTTCGTCGGCCAGGTCCGCTCGATGCGCAAGATGCAGGAGTTCGCCCCCGAGCTCCAGAAGATCAAGAAGAAGTACGCGAACGACCGGCAGCGCCAGGCCCAGGAGATGCAGAAGCTCCAGGCCGAGCACGGCGTGAACCCGCTCGGCGGCTGCCTGCCCATGCTGGTGCAGATCCCGGTGTTCATCGGTCTGTTCCACGTGCTGCGCTCGTTCAAGCCCGGCTGGGGCGAGGTCTACTTCTTCGACAAGGCCGGGGTGGACTCGTTCGTCCAGGCCAAGCTCTTCGGCGCGAACCTGTCGACGTTCATCACGATGCCCGCCGACCAGCTGGAGCTGTTCAGCACCTCGCGCACCGCCGTCATGGCGGTCGCCATCCCGCTGGCCGTGGTCGCCGCGGTCGCCACGCACTTCACCGGTCGCCACTCGGTCGCCCGCCAGACGCAGGCCGCCGCGGAGAACCCGCAGACCGCCATCATGAACAAGCTGGTGGTCTACGTCTTCCCGCTGGGCGCGCTCGCCGGTGGTTTCTTCTTCCCCGTCGCGATCCTGCTCTACTGGCTGAGCAACAACGGCTGGACCCTGATGCAGCAGCGCGTCGTGTACGGCCGCATCGACCGCGAGGAAGCCGCCCAGAAGGCGGCGGCGATCGAGCAGCGCCAGAACCTCGCGCCCAAGCCCGGCACGAAGCCGAAGCCCGGCGCCAAGCCGGTCCGCAACGCGGGTGTGAAGGCCGTCAACGCCAAGGCGGCGGGCCTCAAGCCGCCGACGCAGCGCCCCAAGAACGGCACGGCCCCCAAGCCCACCGCCACCCCGGACAGCGGTGCGGCGGACGAGGGCACGACGTCGGACAGCTCGGCGAACCAGATTTCCGGTCTGAGCCCAGACCGTTCCCCAAGCAAGAAGCAGGGCAACAAGAAGCGCCGCTGAGCGCTCGCGTCCCTGGAGAGGAGACAACGTGTCGGAGACGTTGCAGGCGGCCGACGTGGACGCGCCTGAGGCGGACTCGGAGGGCGTGGCGGAGAACCGGTCGTCCGGTTCCGCCGAGGACTTGCTCGTCCAGGAAGGCGACATCGCCGGTGACTACCTGGAGCGCCTGCTCGACCTGCTGGACTACGACGGCGACATCGACCTGGACGTCGAGGCCGGGCGAGCCATCGTCAGCATCGACGGCGGCGACGACCTGGAGAAGCTCGTCGGCCCGAGGGGGACGGTCCTGGAGTCCCTCCAGGAGCTGACCCGCCTGGCGGTGCAGCAGGAGACCGGCGTGCGGAGCAGGCTCATGCTCGACATCGCCGGGTGGCGGGCAGGCAGGCGCGCCGAGCTGGCCGAGCTGGGCCGGACCACGGCGGAGAAGGTCGCCGCCAGCGGGGAGAAGGTGCGGCTGCACCCGATGACCCCGTTCGAGCGCAAGGTCGTGCACGACGCGGTCGCCGCGGTGGCGGGCGTGCACAGCGAGAGCGAGGGCGAGGAGCCCCAGCGGCGGGTCGTGGTCCTCCCGCAGAGCTGAGCGCGGACGCGGCCCCCAGGGGCGCGACGTGAGCACGACGGCCCGGTCCCCGGTGGGGACCGGGCCGTTCTGCTGTCCGGGGTGGTTCCGAGAATCGGCCCGTGCTGCCGCCGGAGGTGTCGGGGTGGCTCGGCCGTCACGCTGCCCGACTGCCCGACTGCCCGACTGCCCGGCTGCCGCGCCGTCCAGCCGTCCGGGGCGGGCGCGAGGAGGCGCGGGGTTCGGCGGGGTGGGTTTTTCGCGCGGGCGGTTTTCCGGAGAGAACGCTTCTGGGAGAAGCACCCGCCTCTTGGCGCTCCCGCCTCAGCCGGTCACCCCTAGCACTCGAACCCCTCCCGCGAAGGTCATCCACCCCACTCGCCAAGCCTCTTCCGCTCTCGTGTTTCACGTGAAACGGTCCGTGGATGACTCAGCTCAACCCGAGGAAGTTCCGCGTGGCTGCCTACGCGGTCGTCATCGACGACGGGAAGATGCTCCTCTCCCGCTGGATCGGCTCCGGCGAGAAGCTGTGGATCCTGCCGGGTGGCGGGATCGAGTTCGGCGAGGACCCCTACGACGCGGTCATCAGGGAGGTCCACGAGGAGACCGGGTACCACGTGGAGGTCCAGCGGCTCCTCGGGATGCAGACCTCGGTTGGCAAGCGCGTCAGCAACGTCGACGGACTGGAGTACGACTACCACCGGCTGCGCATCATCTACGAGGCCAAGGTCGTCGGCGGCGAGCTGACCTTCGAGGTGGACGGGTCCACCGACGAGGCGGCCTGGTTCCCGCTCGACCAGGTGCCCGCGCTCGACCACGTCGAGTCCGTCGACTTCGGGTTGGAACTCCTGCGCGCCGCGCCGCCGCACGGGCACCTGCCGAGTTTCACGTGAAACGTGGTCGCGCGTGGAACGTGGCCGTGCCTCGGCGCGGCCACGCTGAACCGGGACGCGCTCGAACCGGACCGCGCTCGCCGAGGCGCATCGCGCCGGGACGCGCCTGACCCGTCCCCGAGTTCGTCGCTCTGCCCGACCTGAAGCGCAGCACCCGAAGTCCGGTCGCACCGCGGTGCGACCCCGCCTGGAGCGCGACCCCGCGCGGTCGCGCTTGAGGTTGGCCTCGCGGCCGAGTCGCGCGCGTGACGCTCCGCCCGCAGACCCGCTCCCCCGTTTCACGTGAAACACCACCCCCTGTTCCACGTGAAACAGCGTCGATCTCGTCACGGCGTTTGGCGTGTCGCCGGGGTGATCCGTCATAGTGGTCGTCGGCACAGTTCACGGGCGCGACGCCCGGCGGAGGCCGCACCCCTCACCCCCACCCGCGTTCTGAGCGGCGTGTGGTTTCACGTGGAACGGGAGACATGACCGGAGAAGTTGATGCCCGCGTTGAACGGGTCTTCGGCGAGCACAGCGCCAAGGCGGTGGAGTTCACCGCCATGCTCACCGAGCACGGGGTCGAGCGCGGGCTCATCGGTCCCCGAGAGGTCGACCGCCTCTGGGAGCGGCACGTCCTGAATTCAGCCGTTGTCGCGGAGTTGCTTCCCCAGGGGAGCAAGGTCGTGGACGTAGGCTCGGGTGCGGGCCTGCCCGGCATCCCCCTGGCGATCGCTCGGCCGGATCTGGAGCTGGTGCTCCTGGAGCCGATGGCCCGCCGGGTCGCGTGGCTGGCCGAGGTGGTCGACGCGCTCGGCTTGCAGGTCGAGGTGGTGCGCGGTCGGGCCGAGGAGGGGCCGGTGCGGAAGCGGCTGGCGGACAGGGACGTCGTGACGGCGCGCGCCGTGGCCCCGCTCGAACGGCTCGCCGGGTGGTGCCTGCCGCTGCTGCGGCCGGGCGGCCACCTCGTCGCCCTCAAGGGCGAGAGCGCGCAGGAGGAGATCGACCGCGACGCGGAGGCGGTGCGGCGGGCCGGCGGTGTCCGGCCGCGCGTGGCCTCTTGCGGCGGTGACGTGCTCGACGTGCCGACGACGCTGGTGGTCGTCGAGCGCGCTGAACCGGCGGCCCGGAAGGACCGCAGAGCAAGGAAGGCTCGGTGAGGTGGTGGGCGGACACCTCGTCCCGGAGTTCCGGGAGCCCGCTGTTTCACGTGAAACGGCTGTTCCACGTGAAACCGAGCCGAACGAAGGTGGGGTCGGGCTGGAGTCCCGGCCTGACGACAACGCGGACCCGGTAGGAGACAGCACCGTGTGGACCCCGATCGCGGAGGAAGCAGCTCGCGCCACTAGCGTCCTGCATCCCGACTCCCTCCAACTCCCCAAGCCCACCCGGCGCCGCGTCTTGACCGTGGCGAACCAGAAGGGCGGCGTGGGCAAGACGACCAGCACGGTCAACCTCGCCGCCGCGCTGGCCATCCACGGGCTCAAGGTTCTCGTCATCGACCTCGACCCCCAGGGCAACGCGAGCACGGCGCTCGGCGTCGAGCACCGCTCCGGCACCCCGTCCGTGTACGAGGTGCTGATCGGCGAGATCTCCATCTCCGAGGCCGCCCAGCAGAGCACCGCCTCCCCGAACCTCTACTGCGTGCCCGCCACGATCGACCTCGCGGGCGCCGAGATCGAGCTCGTCTCGATGGTGGCCCGCGAGTCCCGCCTCAAGGAGGCGCTGAGCCCGGAGGCGCTGGACGACTTCCAGCCCGACTACGTGTTCATCGACTGCCCGCCGTCGCTGGGCCTGCTGACGGTCAACGCGATGTGCGCGGCCCAGGAGGTCCTGATCCCGATCCAGTGCGAGTACTACGCGCTGGAGGGGCTCGGTCAGCTCCTGCGGAACATCGAGCTGGTGCAGGCGCACCTCAACCCGCACCTGAACGTCAGCACGATCCTGCTGACGATGTACGACGGTCGCACCAAGCTCGCCGACCAGGTGACCAGCGAGGTGCGCGGCCACTTCGGCGACACCGTGCTCAAGACCGTGATCCCCCGCAGCGTGAAGGTGTCCGAGGCACCGGGCTACGGGCAGACCATCCTGGCCTACGATCCGGGCTCACGAGGCGCGATGAGCTACCTCGACGCCGCTCGGGAGATCGCGGTCTACGGCTCGGAGATGGGGTTGGCATGACGGAACAGCGCAAGGGTGGCCTGGGGCGCGGGCTCGCGGCCCTCATCCCGAGCGGTCCCCCGCCGGGTGCACCGGCCCCGCTCCGGAGCGTCCCCAGCGGCGCCCCTGCGCGACCGGCCGTCGAGGAGCCGCCCGCCGCCGCTCCCCCGCCCGTCGAGGTGGCGGGCGCGGTGTACCAGGAGCTGCCGGTCACCTCGATCCGGACCAACCCGAAGCAGCCGCGCCACGTGTTCGACGAGGACGCGCTGCACGAGCTGGAGCACTCGATCCGCGAGTTCGGCCTCATGCAGCCGATCGTCGTGCGACTGCTCAAGCCGGGTCAGTACGAACTCGTCATGGGTGAGCGCCGATGGCGCGCCACCCAGCTCGCCGGCCTGAAGACGATCCCGGCGATCGTCCGCCAGACCGCCGACGACGCGATGCTGCGGGACGCGCTGCTGGAGAACATCCACCGCGTGCAGCTGAACCCGCTCGAAGAGGCGGCGGCGTACCAGCAGCTGCTGCAGGAGTTCGACGTCACCCACGAGGAGCTGGCGGAGCGGATCGGCCGCAGCCGCCCGGTCGTCACCAACACGATCCGGCTGCTGAAGCTCCCGCTCCCCGTGCAGCGCCGGGTGGCGGCGGGCGTGCTGTCGGCCGGTCACGCGCGGGCGCTGCTCGGACTGGACGACCCCGGCGCGCAGGAGGACCTGGCAACCCGGATCGTCGCCGAGGGCATGTCGGTGCGGGCGACCGAGGAGGCCGTCGTGCTGGCGAGGGGCGCGGAGCCCGCGAAGGCGAAGCAGGCCAAGCGGAAGCCGGTGGAGGCGCCGGGGCTGCAGGAGCTGGCGGAGCGGCTGTCGGACAACTTCGACACGCGCGTGAAGGTCGAGCTGGGTCAGCGGAAGGGCCGGATCGTCGTCGAGTTCGGCTCGGTGGACGACCTGGAGCGGATCATCGGTCTCATGTCGCCGGAAGGGGCCCAGCAAGGTCGTTCCGACAGCATGGGATGACCCCAGGGACTTATGTAACGGTGACGAATACGGCCCGTGTCCGGTTGGACACGGGCCGTATTCGTGGCAAAAGTTCAGCGCACCGGGCTCAGCGGGACACCGCGCGCTCGATCAACGCCGCGTAGATCTCCCCGAGCGACGTGCCCGCCGCCTCCACCGCCATCGGCAGCGTCGAGGTCTCGGTCAGCCCCGGCGACACGTTCACCTCGAGGAAGTGCGCGGTCCCGTCCGGCGCCACGATCGCGTCGGTCCGCGACACGTCCCGCAGCCCGAGGAGCCGGTGCGCCGACACCGCCAGCTCCCCCACCGCCTTCGCCGCCACCTCGTCCAGGCGCGCGGGCGCGTGGAAGTCGGTCAGCCCGGCGGTGTACCGGGACGTGTAGTCGTACACCCCGCTCTCCGGCACGATCTCCACCGGCGGCAGCGCGTGCGGCCCGTCCGGGCCGTCGACCACCGCGACCGCCACCTCGACGCCCTCGACGAACCGCTCCGCCAGCACGGTGTCCCCGTACGCGAGGCAGCCGACCATCGCGGACGGCAGGTCCGCGGCGTCGCGCACCACCTGCGCGCCCAGGGCGGACCCGCCCTGCGCGGGCTTGAGCATCAGCGGCAGGCCCAGCCGGTCGATCATCGAGTCGAGCACGGGCCGCGCGCCCAGCTCGCGGAACGTCGCGTGCGGCAGGACGGCCCACTCCGGCGTGGCCAGCCCGGCGCGGGACAGCTCGCCCTTCGCGGTCGGCTTGTCCCACGCCCGGCGGCACGCGCGCGAGTCGGCGCCGACGAACGGCACCCCCGCCAGCTCCAGGATGGTCTGCACCGAGCCGTTCTCGCCCTCGCCGCCGTGCAGGGCGACCACCACGGCGTCCGGCCGGTGCTCCTTCAGCCTGCTGAGGAGCTGCCCGTCGGCATCCCACTCCTCCACGACCAGACCGGCCGAGCGCAGGGCGGCGGAGAGCCTCCGACCGGATCGCAGGCTCACCTCCCGCTCGTGCGAAAGGCCACCGGACAGCACTGCGACCCAGCGGTTGGACAACGTCAACTCCTGATCATGCGGTGTCGGGCGAGGGGGCCTGCGGACCGGAGACGGCGCGACCCGCGGCGGGCCCGAACGTCTCGTGCAGCTCCATCTCGTCCTTGATGACGTTCGCCAGTCGGCGGACGCCTTCCCGGATGCGCTCCGGCGTCGGGTAGCAGTACGAGATGCGCAGCTGCCTGCTGCCCAACCCGTCCGCGTAGAAACCGGTGCCCGAGGCGTACGCCACCCGCTGCGTGATCGCGCGCGGCAGCATCGCCTTGGTGTCGATGCCCTCGGGCACGGACAGCCACACGTAGAACCCGCCGTCGGGCTTGTTCCACGTGGAACCAACCGGCATGTGCTGCTCCAGCGCGGAGATCGCCGCGTCCCGGCGCTCGCGGTAGGCCTCGCGGTAGGTCTTGATCTGGCCCTTCCAGTCGTGCGTCTCCAGGTAGCGGGAGACGATCATCTGGTTGAGCGTGGGCGGGCACAGCGTGGCGGACTCGGCGGCCAGCACCAGCTTCTCCCGCACGGCGTGCGGCGCGAGCACCCAGCCGACCCGCAGGCCCGCGGCGAAGGTCTTGGAGAACGAGCCCAGGTAGACCACGTTGTCCGGGTCGCTGGAGCGCAGCGCCGGGTAGGTCTGGCCGTCGAAGCCGAGCAGCCCGTACGGGTTGTCCTCGACCACGAGGATGTTGTGCCTGCGGCAGATCTCCAGCACCTCGGCCCGCCGCTGCACGGCGAGCGTGACGCCCGCGGGGTTGTGGAAGTTCGGGATCGTGTACAGGAACTTGATGCGGCGCCCGGCGCGCTCG
This sequence comes from Actinosynnema sp., assembly GCF_052038725.1. Classification (NCBI taxonomy): domain Bacteria; kingdom Bacillati; phylum Actinomycetota; class Actinomycetes; order Pseudonocardiales; family Pseudonocardiaceae; genus Actinosynnema; species Actinosynnema sp. Next base: position 34,786 of record NZ_JBQGCX010000567.1, on the reverse strand, counting down.
ACGCCCGCGATCGCCTCCCGCAGCGCCTCGGGCACCAGGCCCTCGGCGTCCATGCCCACGTGCACGACCTGCGCCTGGTAGGCGGCGAACGAGCCGAGCGCGCCCACGTACGACGGGCCCTCGGCGAGCACCACGTCACCGGGGTCGCAGAACAGCCGGGTGACCATGTCCAGGCCCATCTGGGAGCCGACGGTCACCACGACGTCGTCCGGGTGCGCGGAGATGCCCTCCAGGGCCATCACGTCGCAGATCTGCTCGCGCAGCACCGGGATGCCCTGCGCGGAGCCGTACTGGAGCGCCACGAGCCCGTCGGTGGCCAGGAGCTGGCCGACCTCGGCGCTCAGCGACTCCATCGGGAGCGCGGCCAAGTGGGGCATCCCGCCCGCCAGCGACACCACCTCGGGACGGCTCGCCACCGCGAACAGCGCCCGGATCTCCGATGCCGTCATGCCCGCGGTGCGCGCCGCGTACCTGCGCAGATGCGGGTCGAGACTTCTGGGGCCCTGCTTGGCGGGCTGTCCGGGTGCGGTCATTGGGGGCACTCCGTGGTGGCTGCGTACCGGGAAGGTCGGTCCCGGCTGAGTGTAACCACCGTCCCGTTCAGGGCATCCCGCTTCCGGGCCGGGGTCACATCCGCCTATCCTCATGGTGGTTCGCCTTGCGGTTAACAATCTGGAGGTCCGGGTGTCGCGTCGCGTCGTTGGCGTCACGCTGGACAACCTGGAGCACCTGTCCAAGCACGGGCGGACGTGCGTGTTCTGGGAGCTGGCGCCACACCTCAAGGAGCAGGCCGAGGAGTTCGGGGACACCGAGTTCGAGAAGGAGGCCTGGGTCTCCAGCGTGCTGCTGGAGTGGGGCTCCTGCGGTCGCATCATCTACTGCGACGGCATCCCCGCCGGTTCGGTCTTCTACGCTCCCCCCGCCGCGGTCCCCCGCTCCCTGGCGTTCCCGACCTCCCCGGTGAGCCCGGACGCGGTGCTGATGACCTCGCTGGAGGTGCTGCCGGAGTTCCGCGGCGGCGGCCTCGCGCGGGTCCTGGTGCAGGGCGTCGCGAAGGACCTGACCCGGCGCGGCGTGAAGGCGATCGAGGCCTTCGGCGACAACCAGCCCTCCGAGGACAAGCCGTCCTGCGTCACCCCGGCCGACTTCCTGCTCCAGGTGGGCTTCAAGACCGTCCGCCCCCACCCGCGCTGGCCGAGGCTCAGGCTGGAGCTGCGCAGCGCGTCGTCGTGGAAGGAAGACGTCGAGGCGGCCCTGGAGCGCCTGCTGAACACCGTCACGGTCACCACGGCGGAACCGAGCTTCCGGCCCGCCTGAGGGGCGCTCAGGCGGTCGCAACGGGCTGCTGTGCGTTAGTCGGTCTGCTTGGGGTGTGCGCAGCTCGCGTACACGACCCAGACGACGCGCTTCTCCGGATCAGGGCAGTACCAGATGCGCCCGCTGGAAGTGACCTCGTACTACCACTGCTCCAGCGTCCTGGCCCCCACGACCTTGGTGCTGAGCGAGCCGCGCAGTGGGTGTTGCCTGGCCAGGTTCTCCGGCGTGGTGGGCCGTTCGGTCAGCACGATCCACGCTTCCCAGGTGTTCGAGCGCGCCGCTCGGCACAGCTCCTCCCACCCCTTCGCGGCTTCTGGGGTGGCAAAGCGCGCTTCCCGGGCTCCTGGACGGCCGGGAGAGGCCACGCGGTCTCCGCGCTTGCCCGCCACGTCACGACTTCAGTGGCGCGGGAACCACGCCGAAGTCGTCTGTCACGGGCCGGGCCAGTTCGGCCGCGAGGACAGGATCCGCGTGGACCGCCGCCGTGTTCCGCCACTCCCGCACCACCTGGGCCAGCACGGACCACTGGCCCAGCTCGGCCGACGCCTGGAAGGCCCTGGCGAAGTCGGCCACGAAGTGCGCGCGATCGTCCTCGGGGAGCACGTCGACCCAGGGGAACTCGTCGACCAGCGCGCCCGCTGCTGCCTCCGGCGGCAGGTGGCTGAGGACGTTGCGCAGCGCCTTGGCGGCGGACACGGCTCCCTCCGCAGAAGCCGAGACGCGGTCCTCCCTGGTCAGGAGCAGGTCCGCGCCGTCACGCCTGCGCACCCGGACGTCGCCCTCGTCCGCGAGCGCGGCGACGCTCTTCGGATCGCGCTGCAGCTGACTCCACTGGACCTCGGTCGACATGCGTCAATTCTGAACTTCTTCAGAAGTCTTGGCTAGTGCGTATGACGAAGGCCCCTGTTTCACGTGACACAGGGGCCTTCGTCATCAGCGTTCGGGCTGCGCTCAGCCCGCCTGCGGCGTCACCTCGTGGCGGACCAGGTCGGCCAGGGAGAAGGTGCCCGTCGGCTGGTCGTTCTTGCCCAGCAGGTACAGGCGCTTCACCGCCACCAGCACGCCCTCGGCCACCACGTCGCGGAACGCCGGGTTCATCAGGCGCTCGCGGTCGCCCGCGTTGGTCAGGTAGCCCATCTCCACGCGGACCGCCGTGCAGCGGGTCATCCGCAGCATGTCCCACGACCTCGGGTGGGTGCCGCAGTCCTGCATCCCGGTGCGCGCCACGATCTCGCGCTGGATGAAGCCCGCCAGGCCCTCGCCGACCGTGGACGACGTGCCGTTGCCCGTGCCGTAGTGGAAGCTCGCCACGCCCGACGCGTGCGGGGACCGGTTCGCGTCCAGGTGCAGCGACAGGATCAGGTCGGCGCCCGCGTCGTTCGCGAACCTCGCCCGCTCGCTCTCGTCCGGGTTGTTGTTCGGGCCCCTGGTCAGCAGGGCCTCCATGCCGGTGGCGGCCATCTTGCCCTCCAGCAGGCGCGCCAGGTCCAGCATCAGGTCGGCCTCGGCGACGCCGTCGACCACCACGCCGCGGTCGTCACCGCCGTGACCGGGGTCGATGATGATGCGCTTGCCGGACAGCCTCGGGCCCGCCCTGCGCACCCGCTCCTGCTCGCGCAGGAACACCGGCCTGCCGCCGCGCACCTTCGGCTGGAGCTGGCGCAGCGCGCGCACCGTGTCCGGGCCGCACATGCCGTCCACGACCAGGCCGTAGTCGCTCTGGAAGCTGCGCAGGGCCTGCTCGGTCTGCTGGCCGAACTCGCCGTTCGCGCGCCCGGCGTCGTAGCCCAGCTCCAGCAACCGCTCCTGGAGGGTCAGCACGTCGTCGCCGGTCACCGGCTGGGCGATCAGGAACGCCAGCGGGCGGTCGCCGAGCCGGTAGTTCGCGTCGCGCAGCGCGCGGTACGTGGCCGGACCGACCAAGCCGTCGGTGATGAGGCCGCGCTGCTGCTGGAAGGTGCGCACCGCGTGTTCCACCGACAGGTCGAACACCCGTGACGCGTGCGGATCGGTCAGCAGCCCCAGCTTGGTGAGGGTGGCCCTGACCTCGGCCACGTCCTGGCCGACATCGCCGCGGCGGAGTAGCAGCATTCACCCCTCGCTCACTACGGGCGTCGACTACGGGCCGACGCTAGACATATCGCCCTATTGTGCCCCTGCCACAGCGGCGGACTCACCCAGGGCTAGCAGGAAACCCACACGGGCCACACGAACGTGGCCCGCCCGCCTTATCGAAAGACGGACGGGCCACGTAACAGGGCTGCGCCCAGTGGGCGTCAGATGTGTCTCAGAGAACGTCGGCGAGGTCGTTCAGCAGCGCCGCCTTCGGCTTGGCGCCCACGATCTGCTTCACGGCGCGACCGCCCTGGAACAGGATCAGGGTGGGCACCGACATGATCTGGTAGTCGCGGGCGATGCCGGGGTTGGCGTCGATGTCCAGCTTCGCGACGGTGATCTTGTCGGCGTGCTCGGCCGCGATCTCCTCCAGCACCGGGGCGACCATCTTGCACGGACCGCACCAGGTCGCCCAGAAGTCGACCAGGACGGGCTTCTCGCTGGTCAGCACGTCGTCGGCGAAGGTCTTGTCGGACACGACCACGGTCGAGCCTGCCATGTTGTTCTCTCCTCGGGTGGGGGTGGGGATCAGCCGGTGGTGGCGGGCTCGCCGTAGCCGCCGCCGACGTGCTCGGCGGTGACGGCGGCCTCGTCGCTGCCGTGCTCGGCCAGCCAGCGCTCGGCGTCGATCGCGGCCGAGCAGCCGGAACCGGCGGCGGTGATGGCCTGGCGGTAGGTGTGGTCCACCAGGTCACCGGCGGCGAACACGCCGTCGACGTTGGTGTAGGTGCTGTGCGGCTTGACCTTGACGTAGCCCTCGTCGTCCACGTCGACCTGGCCGCGCACCAGGGCGCTGCGCGGGTCGTGGCCGATCGCCAGGAAGAAGCCGGTGAACGGGTGCTCGGCGGTCTCGCCGGTCCTGGTGTCGCGGACCTTCAGCCCGGAGACCGCGCCGCCCGTCCCGACGACCTCGGTCACCTCGGAGTTGAGCAGCCACTTGATCTTCTCGTTGGCGCGGGCGCGCTCCAGCATGATCCGCGAGGCGCGGAAGTCCTCGCGCCGGTGGATGATCGTGACCGAGCGGGCGAACCGGGTGAGGAAGGTGGCCTCCTCCATCGCGGAGTCGCCACCGCCCAGCACCGCGATGTCCTGGTCCCGGAAGAAGAAGCCGTCGCAGGTCGCGCACGCGGACACGCCGCGCCCGAGCAGCTCCTGCTCGCCGGGGACGTTCAGGTAGCGCGCGGCGGCGCCCATCGCCAGCACGACGGCCTTGGCCGCGTAGCGGGTGCCGTTGGCGGTGACGTACTTGACGTCGCCCTCCAGCTCCACCGCGTCCACGTCCTCGGCCCGCAGCTCGGCGCCGAACCGCTTCGCCTGCTCCCGCATCTGCTCCATGAGGTCGGGCCCCATGATGCCGTCCCGGAAACCGGGGAAGTTCTCCACCTCGGTCGTGGTCATCAGCGCGCCGCCGTACTGCGAGCCCTCGAACACCAGCGGTTCGAGCTGCGCGCGGGCGGCGTAGACCGCCGCGGTGTACCCGGCGGGCCCTGATCCCACGATGATCAGGTTCCGAACGTCCGACACCCTACGACCTCCGTTTGACGCGACAGGCGTGCATCGTGCTCAACGGATCGTAGGGCGCGGTAATTCCGGCCGGGCGCAGTGAGGTCGACAACGGCCCGAGGTGTCACCCGAGCTGGCGCAGCGCGCTCGCCCGTGCCCGCTGCGTCACCACCCGGACCCGGCGCCGGGCGCCCCGGCCGCCACCACCGGGTTCCCCGCGCGCGACAGGTGGGACTAGCGGTTGATCACCTCGTCGGCCAGCACGCCCTCCGGGTTCGTCGGGCCGCAGGTCTTCGGGTCCAGCACGACCACGCGCCACGAACCGGACTTGCCGCCCGGCAGGATCGACATGACCGCGTCCCTGCCGTCCAGCCTCACCGGCGCGAAGCCGACCGGCGTCGACGTCACGCCGCCGCCCGCCAGGCACTGCTTGAGCTTCTCCGGGCTCTCCAGCTGCCCGTAGTCCTTCGCCGCCAGCACCTCGCCGAACACCGGGCCGAAGTTGCCGCCCTCCACCTCCGGCACCCCCGGAGAGGCCGACGTGGGGGCCGCGCTCGGCTGGCCGACGACGTTGTCACCGGCGCCCGGCTGCGGCGCCACGACCACGGCGACGCCCACCACGGCCGCCGCCGCGGTCAGCAGGCCCGCGCCCCAGCCGAGGCGCTTGCGCCTGCGCGCGGCCAGGTCGACCACGTTCGACGGGGGGTGCGCGGCCGTCCGAGGGGCCGCGGGTGCGGCGAAAGCCGGGAGCTGCCGCTGCGCGGGGTAACCCGCCTCGGGGAGCGCGGGAGCGACCGCGGTCTGCTGCGGGATGCCCGGCGCGCCGACCTGGGCAACACGACTGCGCTGTTCGGCGGCGATCACGTCATCCAGTCGGGCGGCGATGTCTTCAGGCATCCGGGGGACCGGGAGGTTGCTCAGCGCACCCAGGTCGCTCAGCGTGGCGTCGAGCGCGGCGAGGATCTCCTGGGCTTCGGCGTCGTCGGCGATGCGCGCGCGGAGCTCGTCCTCCTCCTGCGCTGTGAGGGCTCCGGCGTGCAGGTCCGCCAGCAGGTCGACGGACCACGGCGGCCCCGGACGCCGCACATTGCCGGTCATCGTTCCTCCCACTGACGTTGCTGCTTGACACCATCACCTGGGACGTTCGCACTTGCACTCTGGTTCCGGAGGTGCCCCAGAACTTTGGCCAGCTTGGCCCTGCCGCGGGCGCACCGCGACTTCACCGTCCCCTCGGCGATGCCGAGCAACCGCGCGGTCTCGGCCACCGAGTACCCCTCCACGTCCACCAGGACGATCGGGGCGCGCTGCTCCTCGGGCAACTCGTTCAGCGCAGCCTGGACCACCAACCGGGTTTCCCGTTCACTCATTGCGTCACGCGGAGCAACCGGCTCGCCGGGCCCTGCCTCGGGCAGCGGCACGGTCGGCCTTGTTTGTCGCCGCCGCAACCGGTCGAGGCAGGCGTTCACGACTATTCGGTGCAGCCAGGTCGTGACCTGCGACTCCGCCCGGAACCCCGCGGCGGCCCGGAACGCCGAGATGAACGCCTCCTGGAGCGCGTCGGCGGCCTCGTCCGGGTCGCGCAACGTCCGCAGCGCGACCGCCCACATCCGATCCCGGTGGCGTTTGACCAGCTCGGAGAAGGCGTGGGGGTCACCCGCGGCGTGAGCCGAGATGAGTTCGGCGTCCGAGCTGGCTGCGGCGGTCACGCGGGAGAGCGTATCGGCTCCCCGGCGTGCTACCGCCAGTGCGGGTGGGGAACCCCGCCGCCCGCGAAGGCCGCTGACGGCCGGACGGCGGGCCCCCCGCACGGGGGGGACCCGCCGTCCGGGAAGAGCGGGCGGGCGTCCTACTGAGCCCGCACGTACACCACCTCGGCGATCTCGGACTGGCTGCCCTTGTCGTTCTCGGCCAGCTTCGTCACCCACACCAGCAGGTGCTGCGAGGCCTCGTGCTCGCCCAGCTGCAGCTGCGTCTGCCCGGCCGACAGCGTCGCCTGGGCGATCACCCTGGTCTGCTCCAGCGGCGCGTCGTTGGACGGCGCCGTCCGGATCTCCACGACCGTGCCCGCGCTCGGCGACGTCACCGACACCGACGCCATCCGCAGCGGCTCCGCGAACGAGGCCATCAGCCCGATGCCGGGCTTCACCGCCGGGAACGGCTGCGCGTACTCCTCGGTCTGCCACACCGTGGTCGGGTTGTTGTCCACGGCCCGGTTGGCCCGGTTCGGGTTGTCCGGCTCGTTCGTCACGTCGTACACGCCCACCGCCGCGGGCTGCACCGGCTCGGCGGGCACCGGGGCGTCGGGCTGCCCCGGCTGGGACGACTGGCCGACCACCACGGTCGGCCCGCTGCCCTTGGACGTGTCCGTGCTGAAGAAGCTGACGATCTGGAAGCCCAGCCACCCGATGACCGCGAGCGTCAGCAGCGCCAGCACGCCGACGCTGATCATCAGCTTCCGGTTGTGCTCCCGCCCGGCGACGGGCCGCTGGGTCGTCCACACGACCCCGTCGTCCTTGCCGCCGCCGACCGGCTCGATCATCGCCGTCTGCGCCTCGGACCGGGAGATCTGGTCCAGCACCTGCAGGATCGCCGCGCTGGTCCGGATGCCGCCCGGCGTGTCCTGGAGGCTCCGCACGGCCACCGACGACAGCTCGTGCGGCAGCTGCGGGTTCAGCGAGCTCGGCGCGACCGGCGAGCCGTCCTGACCGGTCTGCGCCGCCCGGTAGCCCTCGGGGGCGCCCGGCAGCGGCCACCTCGCGGTCAGCAGCAGGTACAGCAGGGCGCCGAGGCCCCGGACGTCGTCGCGCGCGATCGCGTCCGGCCTCGGACCGGGGAACGCCAGCCGCAGCCTGCCCTCCGGGGTGACCCGGACGCGCTGCGGGTGGTCCACGCCGAGCACGAGGCCCGCGTGGTGCGCGCCCTCGACGGCCGCCGCCAGGTGCTCGACCAGCGTGGTCGTCGCGCCCGCGCCCAGCGACCCGCCCGCCAGCAGCTCCACCAGGTCGGTGCCCTGGGTCCAGTCGGCGACGATGATCGCGAGGATGCCCTCGGTGAACTTCACGCCGTTGCCCGGCGTGAGCACCTCCATCACCCGAGCGACACCGGGGTGGGTGAAGCTGGACGCGTGCATGGCCCGCTCGGCGGTCCGCTTCGCCCGCGTGGCCGCCGCGTGGTCGGTGTGGATCCCGACCAGCACGGTGAGGGCCACGTCGCGCCCCAGCTGACCGTCGCGCGCGTGCCAGAGCTGCGCGTCGCACCGGTTGTCCCGCCCGCACAGCGCCAGCAGCCGGTACCTGCCGTCGCCGATGACCCCGCCGGGAACCAACGGGGTGCTGTGGGCCTGACCGCCGCTCACGCTGCCGAGCGTACGGGAAGTGGACGTCGCTCCGCGTTCACCGGCGACGCACCAGGCGGATCACCTTGTCGAGCGCGGGCTTGACCTCGGGCACCCGGAACAGCGCCATCAGCCCGAAGCTCAGCGGGAGCCCGACGACGGTCTGGACGACCAGCTCGCACGCGGCCGTCGGCACCGGGCTCTCCAGCCCCAGCACCGACACCAGGCCCCACGCGAGACCCGTCGCCACGCCGAACCCGATCGCCGACGCCACCACGGACAGGCACACCGTCCACACGGTGTACCCGGTGCGCAGCCTGCCCAGGCGCACCCGCAGCCACAGCTGGCCGACCAGGCAGCCGACCACGAAGCTCAGCGACATCGCGATGGACACGCCCGCCGCCAGCTTGTCCGGGGGCGAGATCGCCAGGAACGCGTACAGCAGCCCGATCCGGACCACCACGATGATCCCCTGGATGATCGTCGGCGTCCGCGCGTCCTTGAGCGCGTAGAACACCCGCAGCTGGAGCAGCGTGATCGCGTACGGCACCAGGCCGAACGCGGACAGCGCCAGCGCGGTGCCCATCCGCTCGCCGCCCTCCAGGCCGGAAGCGCCGTGGGAGAACACCGCGACGCCGATCGCCACACCAGCGACCGTCATCAGCGCGCTGAACGGCATCAGCATGATCGTCGACATCCGGTTGCCCAGCGACAGGTCGCCGACCAGGGACTGGGTGTCGTTCTCGGCCGCAGCCCGGCTCATCTTGGGCATCAGCGCGGTCAGCAGCGACACGCCCAGCACGCCGTACGGCACCTGCGCGACCAGCCACTGGTAGTTGTACGCGGTCAGCGCGCCCGTGCCGTTCATGGCGACGCGGGTCAGCACGACCATGCTGACGAAGCCCAGGCCCACGTACAGCAGCACCCAGAACGCCAGCCCGCCGAACTCGGCGAGCCTGCGGTCCCAGCCCCACCGCCAGCGGAACCTGAACCCGGTCCGCTTCATCGCGGGCACCATCACCGACGCCTGCACCGCGACGCCGAGCATCGTGCCCAGGCCGAGGATCAGCAGCTTCGGCTCGCCCATCCGCACCGGGTCCAGCGTGATCTCGCCGGGGACCAGCGCGTAGACCGCCAGGGTCACGATCACCACGACGTTGTTCAGCACCGGGGCCCAGGTGGGCAGGCCGAACACGTTCTTGGTGTTCAGGATCGCGCCCAGCAGCGCCGACAGGCCGTAGAACACGATGCCCGGCAGCACCAGGTAGGCGAAGGCGGTGACCAGCTCGGGCTTGGCCTGGTCCGCGTCGCCGACGAACAGCGCCGTCAGCAGCGGGGCGCAGGCGATCGCGATGATCGTGCCGATGCCGAGCAGCGTCACCGCCATGGTGACCAGCCACTGCGCGTAGGACTCCCCGCCGTCGGGGTCCTCCTTCTCGGCGCGCACCAGCATCGGGATGGCCACGCTGGTGAGCACACCGCCGAGCAGCAGCTCGTTGATCATCGTGGGCAGCGTGGTCGCCGCCTGGTACGAGTCGTTCAGCGCGCCCGAGCCGATGATCGTGATGAGCATCAGCTTGGACAGCAGGCCGGAGGCGCGGCTGACGATCGTGGCGATGGCCATCGAGCCGCTGGCCTGCGCCAGCGACGGCCCTTGCTTGGACTGCTCTCGTGCTGTGGTGGGTCCGCTCAACTCGCGCTCGACTTCTCCGGCGTGGCCGGCATCTGGTCCTCGTGCTTGGTCTCGGTCGCCACCCGCGCGGCCGCCGCCCGCGACGCCCGCACCCGCCGGTAGATCCGGCGCCCGGACAGCAGGACGAGCAGCGCCGCCGCCGCGCCCGTGATGACGATGGTGATGGTCCCGTAGGAGTTGGAGGACACCTCCAGCCGGGCGCGGTCGCCCAGCTCGACGCCGTTCGGCGTGGTCAGCCGCACGTGCACGCTGAACTTGCCGAACCGCAGCGCCTCCAGCGGCACCATGACCTGGCGCGCGCCGCGCGCGGGCAGCACCAGGTCCGGCATCTGCGTCACGCTGACGCCGGGGACGTCCTCGACGACGACCCGCACCGTGATGCGCACGTCCAGCTTGTTGGAGATGTTCACCGGCAGCGGGCTGTTGTCCGAGCCGAGCAGGATTGGGCTGGCCGGCTCCGCCACCGTGACCTGGGACTCCAGGCCGTCGATGCGGTCGAGGCCGATGGTCAGCGCGCGCCGGGCCGCGGCCTCGTCGCCGCGCCACGCCCCGGAGGCCGCGCGCAGCAGCGCCAGCCGCAGCGGGGCCACCAGGTCCTCGGGCTTGGCGGCCTCGGCGTCCTGCTGGCTCATCGAGGACGCGATGTCCTGCACGCCGCGCCACGCCCGAGCCAGCTCGGTGGTCACCGCCGGGGACACCTCGGTGGCGCCCGCCTCGACCGGGTAGCTCAGCGCCGCGCTCTGCCCGCCGGGCGTGGCGTCCAGCAGCGACTCCAGGCCCGCGGGCTTGGCGTAGCCGCCCGCCACCAGCGACTTCATCGTCTGCAGGAACATCGAGATCTCGCCCTCGGGGGCGTTCCACCGCCGGGGCGGGGCGACCACGACGTTCTGGTCGTTGCCCTGGAACCCGGTGCGGAACGCCAGCGCCGCGAGCGCGTTCTGCACCGACACGGCCTGCTCGGTGCTGGCCGTGGTGGCGCCCGCGATCGGGCTGGCCGAGCCGACCAGCGCGTCGGACACCATGGTGTCGACGCGGACGGCCGAGGCCTTCTTGTCCCCGCCGACGGTCACCGGGCCGGTGCCCGTCGTGCCCGCGACGGCGGGCTGCTCCAGCACGAGGCCGGTGACGCCCTGGCCGGTCAGCCGGTCGAGGGTGGCCTGGTCGAGGACGCCGTCCTCGGGCCACACCACGCCCTGCAGCGGCTTCTGGGACTCCAGCACGTCGCCGACCACCTGGGCGCCCTCGGCCAGCGCGTTCGAGGCCAGGTCGCCGAGCCCGGCGCGGCTGAGCGCCACCAGGTCGGCGTCCGCGTCGGCCAGCGCGACCACGCACTTGCCGCTCACCTGCCTGCGCAGCTGGTCCAGCCACAGCTTGGCGTCGTCGGCGCCCTTGCCCGCGCCGAGACCGCGCACCTGGTAGCCCTGGGACATGATCTTGACGGTGCGCAGCAGGTCGGGGTCGACGGCCAGGCAGACCGACCCGGTCAGCTCGCCGTCCAGCGCCGTCTTGTAGCCCTCCAGCAGGCCGTACAGCCTGCCGCCGCGCGCCAGCGAGGCCGCGAGCTCGTCGTCGGTCAGCACCGACCGGTCACCGGGGAGCTGCTCGACCAGGCGGGGCCGGTCGGCCAGCGGCCACAGCAGCGTCAGCTTCGAGCCGCCGCCCGGCGCGTTCTGCGTCGAACCGCCGGGGACGGTCAGGACCGGCAGCAGCGTGCTGAGCGCGGCCAGCCGCGCCCGCCCGCCGAAGTCCGGGGTTCCGTTGATGTTGGCCAGCACCGGGTAGATGCCGGGCTCGTCCACCCGCAGCGACTTGGGGTCGTTGCCGTGCAGCGGCACGGTCAGGGTGAAGTCCTTGCTCTCGCCGCGCTCCAGCTTGTCGGCGATCTTGGTGAACAGCGGCTGCTCGACCTCGGAGTCCGCGCCCTCGCGCAGCGCCGTGCGAACCTCCTCCTCCTTGGTCAGCGCGTTGCCGCGCTCCAGCCTCAGGTCGATGTCGCGCAGCAGGCGGTCACCCACGTTGGTGACCTTGCCGCTGATCGTGACCGAGTCGCTGCTGCCCGCCATCACCACGCGCGGGCTGAGCTGCTCTACGTCGAGCCTGAGGAAGGTCTGCGGCTGCGGACCTTGCTTCGACACCGCCCGCGTCGCCCAGACCTGGGTCGCGGGTGGTGGTTCTCCGATGGTGCTGCGGGCTTCCGCCTCCGGGGAGTCGGCGCTCGCCGCGGGCGCGGTGGTCGCACCCGCGACGAGCAGCGTCGACACCGCGGCCAGCACGGACAGCAGCCGTTTCACGCCGACTCCGCTCCATCCAGGTCAACGCCGAACTCGGCGCGCTGTTCGGCGGCGCGGCGCACCAGGCGCCGCTCGTCCGCGTAGGCGAGCCGTTCGTCCAGTTCGCCAAGGGGCACCCACGCCACCTCGGTGACCTCCACGTCTTCGTCGGAAAGGTCGCCGCCCAGCGCTTCGAGGAGGAAGTGGTGGACGGTCTTGTGGACCCTGCGGTCCTCGGCTGCGAACCAGTAGTCGATCGAGCCGAGCCGCCGCATTACCCTGCTATGAATACCGGTTTCCTCCCGGACCTCTCGCACCGCGGTCCGCTCCGGGGTCTCACCAGGCTCTATGTGCCCCTTCGGCAGCGACCACAGGAGCCTGCCGCGCCGGTCCAACCGCCCGATGACGGCCGCACGGCCTCGGGTGACGTCCACCACGAGCCCTCCCGCGGACGTCTCGTCCACCGACTTCAACCGCCGACCGCGCCGCCGGGGCCTGCGCCTCGGGGCCGGTCCGCCGGTGCCGCCGGACGACTGGGACATGGCCCTGATGGTAGTGCGGGGGCGTCGCCACGGGCCGTCTCCCGATCATCGCCGGGGGTAACCGCTTTGCCAGGGCAGATACGCTGCCTCCTCGTGTCTGGTTCGAACGCGCCCACCTCGCGGGACGATGCCCTCGTGGAGCTGCTCAGCGACCTCCCCGTGGCCGATGAGCTCGCCGCCCGCTTCGCCGAGGCGGGGCACCGGCTGTACCTCGTCGGCGGGAGCGTGCGCGACGCGCTGCTCGGGCGGCTGTCCGGGGGTGACTTCGACCTGGACTTCACCACCGACGCACGACCGGAGCAGATCCAGCGGCTGCTGTCCGGCTGGGCGGACGCGCTGTGGGACACCGGCATCGCGTTCGGCACGGTCGGCGCGACCAAGCACGGCCGGACCGTCGAGATCACGACCTTCCGCGCGGACTCCTACGACGGGGTGACCCGCAACCCCGAGGTGACCTTCGGCGACACCGTCGAGGGGGACCTGGTCCGGCGCGACTTCACGGTCAACGCGATGGCGTTCGACGTGGTGGCCCGCGAGCTGGTCGACCCGACCGGCGGTCGCGAGGCGCTCGCCGCGATGGTGCTGGACACGCCCGCGACGCCGCAGCAGTCGTTCGGCGACGACCCGCTGCGGATGCTGCGCGCGGCCCGGTTCGTGTCGCAGATCGGGTTCACGCCCGCCGACCGGGTGGTCGAGGCGATGACCGCCATGGCGGGCGAGCTGGAGCGGATCACGCCGGAGCGGGTGCAGCAGGAGCTGTCGAAGCTGCTGTGCGGCGCGCACCCGAGGCGCGGCGTCGAGCTGTTCGAGTCCACCGGGCTCGCGGCCGTGGTGCTGCCCGAGCTGCCCGCGATGCGGCTGGAGATCGACGAGCACCACCAGCACAAGGACGTGTTCGACCACTCGCTGGTCGTGCTCCAGCAGGCGATCGACCTGGAGGACGAGGACAACTCCCCCGACCTGGTGCTGCGGCTCGCGGCGCTGCTGCACGACATCGGCAAGCCGGGGACGCGGCGGTTCGAGTCCGGCGGCGGCGTCTCGTTCCACCACCACGAGGTGCTGGGCGCGAAGATGGTGCGCAAGCGCTTGCGGGCGCTGCGGTACTCCAAGGAGGTCGTGGAGGAGGTCGCCCAGCTGGTGTACCTCCACCTGCGGTTCCACGGGTACGGCAACGGGGAGTGGACCGACTCGGCGGTGCGCCGCTACGCCACCGACGCGGGTCCGCTGCTGAGCAGGCTGCACAAGCTCGTGCGGGCCGACTGCACCACGCGCAACAAGCGCAAGGCGAACGCCCTCCAGCGCACGTACGACGGCCTTGAGGAGCGGATCGACCGGCTGGCCGCCGAGGAGGACCTGCGCCGGGTGCGGCCGGACCTGGACGGCAACGAGATCATGCGGCTGCTCGGGCTGCCGCCGGGGCCGCAGGTCGGGCGGGCGTGGAAGTTCCTCAAGGAGCTGCGGCTGGACCGGGGTCCGCTGGACCGCGACGAGGCCGAGGTGGAGCTGCTGGCCTGGGCGCGCGCCGAGGGCGTCGGGTCGGTGGGCTCCGGGACCGCGGGGGGAGCAGCCGGGGCGTCCGGCGGGGCGGCGGCCGAGGGGTTGCCCGAAGGGGCTGACTCCGCAGGCGCTCCCGAGGTCGAATAGCGGCAAAGCCCTGGTCAGGGCGCTGCGGGCAGGAACCGGTCGGATCATGACGACCACCCGGAGTGACCAATTTGCTCCGAAGTGTTAGCGAAGTGACTGCCGGTTGCGAGAGCATGACCCTGTGTGCGCCCGACGCGCACAGGGGGTGATGACGTGTGAACGCCTGGGGACTGTCCGCCGCTCGCGGCACCCGGTTGCCGGACCTCGAACTGCTCGACGAGCGGCAGCGGGCCGTGCTGCGCTGCCTGGCCAGGGGGTTGGCCGACCACGAGATCGCCGGGGTGCTCCGGCTGACCAGCAGGCAGGTCGGCGGGGAGGTGGCGGAGATCCTGCGCAGGCTCAACCTGCGCGACCGGATCTCCGCCGTCGTCTTCGCCCATGAGGCGGGGATGATCCGGATGCCCCTACCGGCGCCCCGCTGAGCCGCCGCCGCCCGGCCGGGCGAGCAGCAGGTGGCCGAGCGCGCCGATCGGGTGGACCAGCGCGGCGGCCAGCACCAGGCCGGGCGAGCGGCCGTCGTGGGCCACCAGCGCGGCGGCCACCGACACGGCGACGACCTGCGTGACGTTGAAGAGGGTGTCGTAGAGCGCGAACACCCGCCCGCGCACCTCGTCGCCGATCTCGGCCTGCACCGCCGCGTCCGCGCAGAGCTTCACCACCTGGCCCGCGAAGGTCAGCAGGAACGCCGCCGCGAGCACGGCGGGCAGCCGCATCGGCAGCCCGAGCCCGAGCTGGGTGAGGGCGGCGAGCCCGAGCGCGCCCGGCACGACCCGCGCGCGGCCGAGCGCGCCCACGAGCCGGTCGGTGACCAGGCCCGCCAGCAGCACGCCCGCGCCGCCGCAGGCGGCGACCTGGCCGAGCCCGGCCAGTCCCGCGCGGAACGGGCCCTGGTCGGTGAACGAGTTGCGCATCAGCAGCAGCGTGACCACCAGCGACATCCCGAACGCCATCCGGTGCGCCACCAGCGCGGCCAGCGCCGACCGCACCGCGGGCGTCCGCAGCACGGCCCTGCCCCCGTCCAGGAGGCCGTGCGCGACGGAGGTGAGCGCGCGGGTGGCACCGGGGACGGCGCCCGCGCCCCGGTCCGGGCCGAGCGCGTCCCGCGCGAACCCGGCGGCCAGCGCGGCGGCCAGCAGCGAGCCCGCCGCCGCGCACGCGGTGGTCCAGGCCGAGCCGCCGTCGCCCGCGCCGAGCGCCCCGCGCAGCAGCACGGCCGTGGCCGCGCCCACGACGGCGGTCACCGAGCCCGCCGTGGTGGCGACCGCGTTCGCCTCGACCAGGTGCGCGCGCGGGACCACGTGCGGCAGCGAGGCGGACAGCCCCGACCCGGTGAACCGGCTGACCCCGGTGACCAGCAGCGCCGCCGCGCAGAGCGGGACGCCGCCCAGCCCCGCGCCCACGGCCGAGGCGGTCAGCAGCACGGACAGCGCCCGCAGCAGCGCGGCGACCACCAGCACCCGCCGCCGGTCCCACCGGTCGAGCAGCGCGCCCGCGAACGGCCCGAGCAGCGAGTACGGCAGCAGCAGGACGGCGAACCCGGCGGCGACGGCCCCCGGTTCTGCCTCCCGCTCGGGGTTGAACAGCACCGCCCCGGCGAGGCCCGCCTGGAACAGGCCGTCACCCCACTGGGCGGCGAGGCGGGTGGCGAGGAGCCTGCGGAAGCCGGGGGCGGCGAGGAGCCCGCGGACCCCGAGGTGGCGCACCCCCGCGTCGGCGCTGGTCACGGACCGAGGGTAGGACGGGTCCGCGGTCGGCGACGGGTGAGCGGTCCGCCCCGCGCCCGCGGCTCTCGCGCCGCCTCACCGCGCGGGCGGTTCTGGGATCATGGGGCCCGTGGGTGCTGATGCCGAGGTCGAACCGGGGTCGCTGCTGGTCGCGGCGCCGACCCTGAACGACTCGAACTTCCGCCGTACGGTCGTCTACGTCATCGACCACCGCGGCGAGGGCTCACTGGGGGTCGTGCTGAACCGGCCCTCCGAAGTGGCCGTGCACGACGTCCTGCCCGCCTGGGGGCCGCACGTGTCGCGCCCGCAGGCGGTGTTCATCGGCGGCCCGGTCGAGCAGAAGACCGCGCTCTGCCTGGCGGCGCTGCGCCCCGGCGAGGACCACCGCTCGCTGGACGGCGTGGTCGGCGTGCACGGGCCGGTCGCGCTGGTCGACCTGGACTCGGAGCCCGAGTCGCTGCTCCCCCGCGTGCGCGGCCTGCGGGTGTTCGCCGGGTACGCGGGCTGGGGCGAGGGGCAGCTGGAGGGCGAGGTGGAGCGGGAGGACTGGATCGTGGTGCCCGGTCTGCCCGACGACGTGCTGTCGCCGCCGGGCGTCGACCTGTGGGGTCGGGTGCTGCGCCGCCAGGGGATGCCGACGGCGCTGCTCGCCACCTACCCCGAGGACGTCCGCCGCAACTGAGCGGACCGCCGGGAGAGGGCGCTCAGGCCCTGGTCAGGACGCTGCAACCGCCGCCGGCGCAGGCGCAGCCGCCGCACCCCGCCGCGGGCTCGGGCTCCGGGACGGCCTCGGCCGCGCGGTGGCCGAGCACGCCACCGGCCGCGCCGATGCCGATCGCGCCGACCAGCCCGACCAGGCCGACGACCAGCGCGGTCTCCGGGGCGAGCAGCGCGGCGATCCCGGCCAGCACGGCGACGGCGGCGGCGACCAGGTTCGGCACGCCTGCCACCCGGTTGGCGAGGGCGAACGTCTCGTCGTCGCGCAGCGACGCCTTCGAGCGCACTCCCAGGAAGCGGTTGCGGGGCAGGGTGCCGCGCAGGCCCAGGACCCCAGCCGCACCGAGCGGCAGGCCGACCAGGAGCAGCACCACGAACAGGACGATGTTCACGCAGACGAGGGTAGGCGCGCCGCACGCGGTCCACAGCGCCGCCCCGTGCTCGTCACCACCGGACGTGGTATCGCACTGATCACAGCCGTCGCCACCCACCGCGTTGATCAGCGGCGATCCGGTCACCCAACGCTACGAAGTTGCGCGGCGCTGCTACCGTTGAGCCATGAGCACGGCGCGCCTGCTCCTTAGCAAGCCGCGCTGACCGGTCGACTCCTGGTCCAGCGCGGCAACCCCTCATGCCTGTCATCGGCTGGGGGGTTTCGTCATGTCAGGGGCAGGGATAGGGAGAGGGAACTCCGATGAGCACGGAACCGGCGGCTGACACGCCCGCCTACCGCTACACGGCGGCGCTGGCGAACGAGATCGAGCAGCGGTGGCAGCGGCGCTGGGAGGAGCGCGGCACCTTCCACGCGCCGAACCCGTCCGGTCAGCTCAAGGGCGAGGTCCCCGCCGACAAGCTGTTCGTGCAGGACATGTTCCCGTACCCGTCCGGCGCGGGCCTGCACGTCGGCCACCCGCTGGGCTTCATCGGCACGGACGTGTACGCGCGGTACCACCGGATGACCGGCCGGAACGTGCTGCACACGATGGGCTTCGACGCGTTCGGCCTGCCCGCCGAGCAGTACGCGGTGCGCACCGGCCAGCACCCGCGCGAGACCACCAAGGCCAACATCGAGACCTACCTGCGCCAGATCCGCAGGCTGGGCCTGGGCCACGACGAGCGCCGCCGCATCTCCACGATCGACCCGGACTACTACCGCTGGACCCAGTGGATCTTCCTGCAGATCTACAACTCCTGGTTCGACGCGGACGTCAAGAAGGCCAGGCCGATCGCCGAGCTGGTCGAGCGGTTCGCGTCCGGCGAGCGCGCCACCCCGGACGGCCGCCCGTGGGCCGAGCTGTCGGTGGCCGAGCAGCAGAAGGTCCTGGGCGAGCACCGCCTGGCCTACCTGTCCGAGGCCCCGGTGAACTGGTGCCCCGGCCTGGGCACGGTGCTGGCCAACGAGGAGGTCACCTCCGACGGCCGCAGCGAGCGCGGCAACTTCCCGGTGTTCCGCCGCAACCTGCGCCAGTGGATGATGCGGATCACAGCCTACTCGGACCGCCTGGTCGACGACCTGGACCGGCTGGACTGGCCGGAGAAGGTCAAGTCCATGCAGCGCAACTGGATCGGCCGCTCCCACGGCGCGCGGGTCCGGTTCGAGGTGCGGGCGGGCGAGGGCGCGGTCGGAACCGAGGAGCGGATCGAGGTCTTCACGACCCGCCCCGACACCCTGTTCGGCGCCACCTACGTCGTGCTGGCCCCCGAGCACCCGCTGGTCGACGCGATCGCCTCCCCCGTGCAGGCGGGCGCGATCGCCGCCTACCGCGCCGAGGTGGCCCGCAAGTCCGAGCTGGACCGGCAGGAGAGCAAGGAGAAGACCGGCGTCGCCACCGGCGCGGTCGCGGTCAACCCGGTCAACGGCGCCGAGCTGCCCGTCTACGTCGCCGACTACGTGCTGATGGGCTACGGCACCGGCGCGATCATGGCGGTGCCCGGCCAGGACCAGCGCGACTGGGACTTCGCCAAGGCGTTCGACCTGCCGATCATCCGCACCGTCCAGCCTGCCGAGGGCTTCGAGGGCGAGGCGTTCACCGGCGTCGGCCCGGCGATCAACTCCGGCTTCCTGGACGGCATGGACGTCGCCGAGGCCAAGAAGGCGATCATCGCCTGGCTGGAGGAGCGCGGCGCGGGCGAGGGCACCGTGCAGTACAAGCTGCGCGACTGGCTGTTCTCCCGGCAGCGGTACTGGGGCGAGCCCTTCCCGATCGTCTACGACGAGGACGGCACCCCGGTCGCGCTGCCCGAGTCGCACCTGCCGGTCGTGCTGCCCGAGGTGGACGACTACTCGCCGCGCACCTTCGACGCGGACGACGCGAACTCCGAGCCGTCCCCGCCGCTGACCCGCGCGCAGGAGTGGGTCGAGGTCGAGCTGGACCTGGGCGACGGGCCCAAGCGGTACCGCCGCGAGACCAACACCATGCCCAACTGGGCGGGTTCCTGCTGGTACCAGCTGCGCTACGTCGACCCGACCGAGCCCGGCCGGTTCGTGGACGCCGAGAACGAGCGGTACTGGCTGGGCCCGCGCCCCGCCGAGCACGGCGCGAACGACCCCGGCGGCGTCGACCTGTACATCGGCGGCGTCGAGCACGCGGTGCTGCACCTGCTGTACTCGCGGTTCTGGCAGAAGGTGCTGTTCGACCTGGGCCACGTGTCCGGCGACGAGCCGTACCGCAGGCTGTTCAACCAGGGCTACATCGAGGCGTACGCGTACACCGACGCGCGCGGCGCGTACGTGGCCGCCGAGGAGGTCGTGGAGAAGGACGGCAAGTTCTTCCACGACGGCGCCGAGGTCTCCCGCGAGTACGGGAAGATGGGCAAGAGCCTGAAGAACGTCGTCACGCCGGACGAGATGTGCGCCAACTACGGCGCCGACACGTTCCGGGTGTACGAGATGTCGATGGGCCCGATGGACGTGTCCCGGCCGTGGGCGACCAAGGACGTCGTGGGCGCGCAGCGGTTCCTGCAGCGGCTGTGGCGCAACCTGGTCGACGAGGACAGCGGCGAGCTGCGGGTGGCCGACGTCGAGCCGTCCGAGGACGCGCTGCGGCTGCTGCACAAGACCATCGCGGGCGTGCACGACGACTACGCGAACCTGCGCTACAACACGGCGGTCGCGAAGCTGATCGAGCTGAACAACCACATCACCAAGCACTACCCGGCGGGCGCGCCGAGGGCGCTGGCCGGTCCGGTCGTGCAGCTGCTGGCCCCGCTGGCGCCGCACGTGGCGGAGGAGCTGTGGGAGCGGCTGGGCGGCGGCGACTCGCTGGCGCACGGGCCGTTCCCGGTGGCCGAGGAGCGCTACCTGGTGGAGGACACCGTCCTGTACCCGGTGCAGGTGGGCGGCAAGGTCAAGGCGCGGGTGACGGTGTCGGCGTCCGCCTCGCCGGACGAGGTCAAGGCCGCCGCGCTGGGCGACCCGGCGGTGGCGGCGCTGCTGACCGGCGAGCCGAGGACGGTCATCGTGGTGCCGGGCAGGTTGGTCAACATCGTGCTGTGACGCGCGGCTGAGCACCGGTGGCGGGGGCCCGCGGGTCCCCGCCACCGCTGTTCGCGGGGTCGGTCAGCCCCGGAGCCCCAGCTCGCCGAGGAGCTGGGCGAGCATCTGGTCGTACATCTCCTCCGGGTTGGTCACCGCGAACGGGAACCGCCCGAACACCTCCAGCGCCACGTGCCCGTAGATCCGCACCCACGCCTGGAGGATGTGGAAGATCGCCGCCTGGTCGAGGGTCCGCTCGTCCACGCGCGCGCCGCGCGCTTCGATCTGGTTGATCAGCACCTGCTGGTACACCGCGAGGTCCTCGTGCAGCAGGTCGGACACGCCCGCGGGCACCTCGTCGGGGAACGGGTGGCTGGCCACCAGCCTGGCCGCGATCTCCAGGAACACCCGGCCGAACCGGTCCCGCACCTGCTCCTCCGGGGCCGCGCCCTCCCGGCCCGCCGCGTAATCGCCGTCCGTCGAGGCGAACACCAGCGAGAACTCCTGCGGGTGGTCGAGCGCCCACCTGCGGAAGCCCCGGCACACCAGGTACACCTGCTGGTCGACCGGCGCGGTGTCCGGCACCTCCGCGAGCAGGGCGCCGAGCGTGTTCTCCAGGTCCTCGCAGACGACCTCGCACAGCCGGGCGAGCAGCGCCTCGCGCGAGTCGTAGTAGCGGTACAGCGCGGGCGCGGTGATCCCCAGTTCACGTGCGATGGCACGGAGAGTTACCGAATCGCGGCCCTTCTCGGTCAGAAGCGCGCGAGCCTGGGTGAGGATGTCGCGTTCGGTCTCCGCGCGTAGCCGTTCTCGGCGAGTGGCTTCGCTCATGTGTCACTCCATCGAGTTGTGAACGGTGTTCACCGCGCGTACGGTCAGGCTCGGTCATCCGGTGAACGGTGTTTACGAAGTTCACACCGTTCACGCAACAGTAACGCACGGTACCGAGGGAGGACGTGTTGTTCGCGAAGTGGGGATCGCTCGCCTACCGCCGCCGATGGGTGGTGGTGATCGCGGTGGTGCTGCTGGCGGTGGCAGGGGGCGTGTGGGGGCTCGGCGTCTTCGACAAGCTCAGCCAGGGCGGTTACGAGGCTCCGGGCAGCGAGTCGGACCGCGCGGTCGCGGTCACGGAGGACACCTTCGGCCGTCAGGACGGCGACGTCCTGGTGATCTACGAAACCGGTGACCCGGCCAAGCTCCAGGAGATCACCACCCGGCTGGAGGGGCTGCCGGACGACGCGGTCAAGCAGGTCACGCCGCTGATCCCGGCTCCCGAGGGCGACAAGGTCCTGGCGGTCATCACGCTCCAGGCCGCCGACTCCAACGGGCAGATGAAGCAGTTGGAGCAGATCGAGCCGCAGCTGCACCAGGACGGCGTCACCAGCCACGTCGGCGGGCTCATCCCGACCCAGCGGGAGATCAACGAGGTCACCTCGTCCGACCTGATCACCGCCGAGGCGGTGTCGATCCCGATCGTGCTGGTCCTGCTCGTGGTGATCTTCGGTGGGCTCGTCGCGGCGTCCCTGCCGGTGCTCGTCGGCGGCCTGTCCATCCTGGGCGCGCTGGGCGTGCTGCACGCGGCCTCGCTCGGTCTGGAGATCAACTCGTTCGCCGTCAACGTCGCCAGCCTGCTCGGGCTCGGCATGGCGATCGACTACGGCCTGTTCATGGTCGGCCGCTTCCGCGAGGAGATGGCGGCCGGGCGCGGCACCGAGGACGCGGTGAAGCGGACCGTCGGCTCCGCCGGTCGCACCGTGGCGTTCTCGGCCACGCTGCTGATCATCGCCCTCGCGGGCCTGCTGATCTTCCCGCACGGCTTCCTCAAGTCCCTCAGCTACGGCGGCATGGCGGCGGTGGCCATCGCCGCCATCACCTCGCTGACCCTGCTGCCCGCGATGCTCGCCCTGCTGGGCAAGAACATCGACAAGCTCGCGCTGCCGTGGGCCAAGCGCGGCGCGCCGAAGGAGAGCGGCTGGCGCAAGCTCGCCGCCACCGTGATGAAGCGGCCGGTGCTGTTCGCGCTGCCCATCGTGGTGCTGCTGCTCGGCCTCGGCTCGCCGTTCCTGAACGTCAAGTTCGGCGAGGTCACCGAGAAGGTCCTGCCCGAGGGCAACGAGGTCCGGGTGGCCGCCGAGACGGTCAAGGAGGACTTCGGGGCGCTCGCCGCGGGCGGGTTCAAGATCGTCCTCACCGGCAATCCCGCGCCCCAGGAGGCGCAGGCGTTCATGCAGCGCGTCAGCGAGGTCCCCGGCGTCGCGGACGCGCAGCCCGGCGCCGAGCCCAAGGACGGCGTGTGGCTGATCAACGCGGGCCTGGACGGCGACCCGCTGAGCGACGAGTCCAAGCAGGCGCTCAAGGACGTGCGCGCGCTGGACCACCCCGGTGACGAGCTGCTCGTCGGCGGCAGCACCGCCGTGGTCTCGGACAGCCTCAAGGCCATCCAGGACGGCCTGCCGATCATGATCGGCGTGCTGGTGCTGGCCACGTTCGTGCTGATGTTCCTGGCGTTCGGGTCGGTGCTGCTGCCGATCAAGGCCGTGGTCATGAGCGCGCTGAGCCTCGCGGCGACCTTCGGCGTGCTGGTCCTGGTGTTCCAGGAGGGCCACGGCGCCTCGCTGCTCGGCGTCACGCCCGCGCCGCTGGAGTCCGGCATCGTCGTGCTGATGGCGGCCGTGGTGTTCGGCCTGTCCACCGACTACGAGGTGTTCCTGCTCTCGCGCATGGTCGAGGCGCGCGGGCGCGGGGCGAGCACCGAGGAGGCGGTGACCACCGGTCTGGCCAAGACCGGCCGGGTGATCACGGCGGCGGCCCTGCTGCTGATCGTGGTGACCGGCGCGTTCGCGTTCTCCCAGATCACCGTGATGCGGTTCGTCGGCGTCGGCATGATCCTCGCGCTGGTGCTGGACGCCACCGTGGTCCGGATGCTGCTGGTGCCCGCCGTGCTGCGGATGCTCGGCGACGCGTCCTGGTGGGCGCCCGGTCCGCTCAAGCGCATCCAGGAGCGGATGGCGATCCACGAGGGCGATTCGGTCGAGGACGGCTCGGTGGAGGACGGCTCGGTGGAGGACGGCAAGGAGCCCGCGCGGGTCTGACCCGACGTGCTCGTGGAGCCCGGTTCGCCTCGGCGGCCGGGCTCCGCGCGTTCCGCGGGGCGGTCCGGCCCGCCGGGGGTTCGGTCGGGCAGCCCGCACGCGAGCTGCCGCCCGCGACGGCGGAGCGGGCGGCAGCAGGCGGCACCCGGCGCCGGTCGCTCGGGGGGCGAAACGACCGGCGCCGGGTTCCAACCGGCGCTGAGCACCGGTGGTCCTGCCCCGACCAAGTGAGGCATACCACCAAAATGACGTAACCGGGGGCGGATTGGCTCCGGAGTGCTACGAATTTGCCGATTTTTTCTTCGCGGCCACTAGTTTGGCGTAGCGGGTGCCCGCGGCCAGCAGCACCAGTCCGGCGCCCAGGAACGCCAGGACCCGCGCGAACCCGTTGAGCGCCGACAGGTCGAACAGCACCAGCTTCACGAGCGCCGCGCCGACCAGCACCAGCCCGCTGACCCGCAGCGGCGCGCTGTCCACGCCCCGGTTCAGCAGCACCAGCGCGGCCACCGCCCAGGCCACCGTCACGAGCGCGTGGCCGAACAGGAACGCGGTCACCGTCGGTGAGACCAGCAGGGCGGCGCAGACCACCAGGCCGGTCGTCGAGTACAGCACCAGCGCGCCCGCCGCGATCCAGCTGTTGGGGCCCGGCGGCACGGCGCCCGCCCTGGTCGCCGCCCAGGTCGTGGTGACGGCCGCCGCCGCGAGCGCGAGCGCGGTGAACACGCCCGCGACCAGGTCGGTCGGGGTGGCGCGCGCGAAGGAGCCCAGCAGCAGGGAGACCTCCAGGGTCTCCCCCAGCGCGGCGAGCAGGCCGGGGACGCCGAAGGCCAGCGCGCCGACCAGCGCGCCGCGCGAGCGCGTCCGGCCCGCGAGCACGGCCAGCGCCGCCGACTCGGCCAGCACCGCCGGGCCGAACGAGCGCAGGCCCGAGACCAGCGCGGTCGCCTCGAACGCGGCCAGCAGGCCCATCGCGGCGAGCGCCGTCGAGAAGGCCCCGCCGAACTCCGGCTTCCCGGTCCGGCGCAGCACCACCCACAGCCCCAGCAGCACCGCGGCCAGCCCGCCCGCGAGCAGCTCGCCCCGGCCGTCGGGCAGCAGCAGGGCGGCGACCAGCACCGGCGCTGGCGCGGTGGCCAGCAGCGCGACCAGGCCGGGGTTCCCGCCGGTGCGCCGGGCGCTGACCACCGCGACCGCCAGGCCCACCACCGCGACGGCGACCGACAGCCAGGTCGAGGTGGCCGCGCCGCTCGCGGTCAGCACCGGCAGCGCGCCCAGCGCGGGCGGCAGCCCGGCGGCCACGGCCAGCACCGGCCAGCTGCGCAGCAGGTGCACCGGGGCCGCGACCAGCTGCAGGACCAGCAGGAACAGCACCAGCTCCACGGCGAGGACCCCGGTGATCACCGGGGCGCACACCGCGCAGGCCAGCACGACGCCCACCGCGAGCACTGCCTCGTCCCAGCGGACCGCCAGCCACAGGCCCGCGCCCGCCACCAGCAGCCCGGACAGCAGGCCCAGCCAGGTCGGGAAGTAGCCGTAGAGGGCGGTGGTGGCGACGACGTCCAGGTAGAGCACGGCGAACCCGGTCGCGGCGACCGCGAGCGCGCCCGTGCGGTTGTCCGGCTTGCGGTTCAGCCGGAGCGCGAGCCCGACCAGCGCGGCGCCCAGCAGCGCGCCGCCGACCACGCGCGGGACCGGGCCCAGGTAGCCGCGCTGCACGGCCAGGACCAGCAGCATGACCACGCCGAGCGTGGTGACCGCGCCGCCGACCCAGGCCAGCAGGCGGCTGCCCGCGCCGTCCTGGCCCAGCCGCTCGGCCAGCGAGACCCTGGGGGGCGGGGCGTACGGCTGGTACTGCGGGAACGGGGGCTGCGGGAACGGGTGGTGGGGCGCGGGCGGGACCTGCCCGGTCGCGGTGAGCTGCGGCTGCGGCTGGGCCTGCGGTTGGGCCGGGGTGGCGGCTCCGACGGCCTGCCCGACCGCGTGCTCGGGAGTGGGCGCGATCGGTTCCGCCGCGGTCACCGCCGTCGTGGTGGCCTCGGGGGGCGGCGCGGGTGTCGTCGTGCGGCGCAGGGTCCGCAGCTCCGCGCCCACCTGCGTCAGGCGGCGGGACAGGGCGTCGACCTCGGCGGCCAGGGCTGTCAGCGGGTCCGGACCGGTCATGCGTCCAGGATCGCCGCGCGAAGCGGACAAATCATCGGTACCACTACTCAACCCGCGCCTGCTCACCCCGGACCGCGTCGGTGCGGCAGAGTGCCGGGCATGGCTCAGGTCCTCGTGCTCGGGTCGGCCAACGCCGACCTCGTGGTGTCCGTGCCCCGGCGACCGGCGGGCGGGGAGACCGTGCTCGGTTCCGACACGGTCGTGCTGCCCGGCGGGAAGGGCGCGAACACGGCCGTGGCCGCCGCCCGCGCCGGTGGCCGGGTGGCGCTGCTCGGCGCGGTCGGCGACGACGGGAACGGCGCGCTGCTGCGGCGGTCGCTGGAGGGCGCCGGGGTGGACGCGGCGCTGGTCGCGGTGTCCCGGCGGCCGACCGGGGCCGCCTACATCGCGGTCACCCCGGACGGCGAGAACTCGATCGTGGTCGCGCCGGGGGCCAACGCGGACGTGGTCGCCGAGGCCCCGTGGGGGCGGTTCGCGGTGCTGGTGTGCTCGCTGGAGGTGCCCGTCCCGGTGGTGGAGGAGGCGGTGCGGGCGGCGTCGGCGGCCGGGGTCCGGGTGGTGCTGAACCTGTCGCCGGTGGTCGGCGTCGCCCCGGACGTGCTGGCCGCGCTGGACCCGCTGGTGGTCAACGAGCACGAGGCGGCCGAGCTGGCGCCGTCGTTCGAGGGGC
The DNA here is from genome assembly GCF_052038725.1 of Actinosynnema sp. Lineage (NCBI taxonomy): Bacteria > Bacillati > Actinomycetota > Actinomycetes > Pseudonocardiales > Pseudonocardiaceae > Actinosynnema > Actinosynnema sp. The sequence goes on along the minus strand of NZ_JBQGCX010000567.1, from coordinate 8,530 downwards.
TGCTGGAGCTGGGACCGCGCGCGGTGGTGGTGACCCTCGGGGCGCGCGGCGCGGCGGTGGTGACCCGGTCCGGGGTGCTGGAGGTGCCCGCGCCGGAGGTGGACGTCGTGGACACCACGGGGGCCGGGGACGCGTTCGCCGGGGCGCTCGCGGTGCGGCTGGCGCAGGGGCGGGAGCTGGTGGACGCGGCGGCGTTCGCGGTGCGCGTGGCGGCGTTCTCGGTGACCAGGGCGGGGGCGCAGCCGTCCTACCCGACGCTGGCCGAGCTGGGCGAGCGGTGAGCGGCGAGATCGTCCCGCCGCGTGGTGAAGCACCCTCGAACAAGCCGCCCACCTGGGAGTACGGTCTAGATCATGGCTAACGCGCGGCTGAGCGGTGTCGGGGTCAGTGCAGGGAGGGCCGCCGGGCCCGTCGTCCGGGTGGCGGAGGCCCTCGGGGAGCCACCGGCGTCCCCGGCCCCGGCCGACCCGGCCGCCGAGGCCGCGCGGATCGCCCCCGCCGCGGAGGCCGTGGCCGCGCGGTTGACGGCGAAGGCCGCGACGGTGGAGGGCGACGCGAGGGCCGTGCTGGAGACCACCGCCGCGATGGCGGCGGACCCGGCGCTGCTCGGCCAGGCCGAGGAGCTGGTCACCGCCGAGTCGCTGCCCGCCGCGCGCGCCGTCCACCAGGCCGCCGCCGGGTTCATCTCCGCGCTGGAGGCGGCGGGCGGGTACATGGCCGAGCGGGCGCGCGACGTGCGCGACGTGCGGGACCGGCTGGTCGCCGAGCTGCTGGGCGTGCCCGCGCCGGGTGTGCCGGACCTGGAGGCGCCCAGCGTGCTGGTGGCCCGCGACCTGGCGCCCGCCGACACGGCCGGGCTGGACCCGGCGAAGGTGCTGGCGCTGGTGACTGAGGAGGGCGGCCCGACCTCGCACACCGCGATCCTGGCCCGCTCCCTCGGCATCCCGGCGGTCGTGGCCTGTCGGGGCGTGCTGTCGCTGAGCGCGGACGCGCTGTCGGTGGACGGCGAGACGGGCGCGGTCGTGGAGTCGGACGGCGTGGTCCGCGCGGCCCACCTCGGTCCGCGCGTGGAGTGGAACGGCGTCGGGACGCTGCGCGACGGGTACCGGGTGAAGGTCGTCGGCAACGTGGGCGCCGAGGCGGATGCGGTCGCCGCCGTCGCGGCGGGGGCCGAGGGCGTCGGGCTGTTCCGCACCGAGTTCTGCTTCCTGTCGGCGTCGGAGGAGCCGACGGTCGACCAGCAGCGCAAGGCGTACGCGGCGGTCCTGGCCCCGTTCGCGGGCAAGCCGGTGGTGGTCAGGACCCTGGACGCGGGCGCGGACAAGCCGCTGCCGTTCCTGAACCCCGAGGCCGAGCCGAACCCGGCGCTGGGCGTGCGCGGCCTGCGCGTGGCCTTCGACCGGCCGGACGTGCTGGAGCGCCAGCTGGAGGCGATCGCCCTGGCCGCGCAGGACAGCGGCGCCGAGGTGTCGGTGATGGCCCCGATGGTGGCGACCGCCGCCGAGGCCGCGTGGTTCGCCGAGCGCGCCAGGAAGGCGGGGATCGCGCGGGTCGGCGTGATGATCGAGATCCCGGCGGCGGCGCTGGCCGCGAAGGAGGTCCTGGCGGAGGTGGACTTCGCGTCCATCGGCACGAACGACTTGGCGCAGTACGTGTTCGCGGCGGACCGCCAGGTGGGCGCCGTGGCCGCGCTGAACGACCCGTGGCAGCCCGCGCTGCTCAGGCTGATCGCCCTGGTCGGCGAGGCGGGCACCGCCCTGGGCAAGCCGGTGGGCGTCTGCGGCGAGGCGGCGGCGGACCCGCTGCTGGCGTGCGTGCTGGTGGGGCTGGGCGTGAGCAGCCTGTCGATGAACCACACGGCCCTGGCCACGGTCGGCGCGAAGCTGGCGACGACCAGCTACGACCTGTGCCAGCTGGCCGCGCGCGGCGCGCTGGGCGCGGGCGACCCGGCGTCCGCGAAGCTGGCGGCGAGGGCGCCGCACTAGTGCTGGAGGCGGTGGTGGCCGCGGTGCGGTCGGCCTGGACCGACCTGCGCCGCGCCCATCGGGAGGACTGGTACTACGTCACGCTGACGACGTCGGGCGAGGGCGAGCGGCTGGCGCTGACGGCGTGGTCGGAGCAGGCCCTGGCGCGGGTGGGCGACGAGGGGCTGCGGTGGTCGTACGCGGACTCGCCGTACTGCGCCTGGGGCGAGGAGTGGCTGGCGGGGGTGCGGTTCCCGAGGGGTGACCCGGATCGGGCGCTGGAGACCGCGGTGGAGGCGCTGGCGGTCCTGGACGCGGAAGGCGCGTTCGGCACGGGCGCGCAACGGGCGTCCCTGCTCCTGGCCGCCGAGATCATGCCCCCGGACCACACGAACACCACTCGGGTGCTGCGGCTGAACCGGCCTTCGGCGGTGCTGGAGCGGTGGTTGGCGGAGGCGGCGGAGGACTAACCGCGCCCCAACCCGCTCACCGCCTCCGACAGCGCGTTCAACACCCCCCGGATCAACGGGTGCTCCTCGCTCCCCGCCCGCACCGCCGCGAACACCCGCCGCAGCGGCGCCACGCCGTGCACCGGCACCCCGGCCCCCGCCGCGCGCGGCACCAGAGCCACCCCGGCCCCCGCGCCCACCAGTGCCCCGATCGCCCGAAAATCATCCGACACGTGCGTCACCACCGGCGCGAACCCGGCGTTCTCGCAGGTCAGCTCCACCGCGTCCCGCACCGGGTTCCCCAGCTGCGGCGCGACCCACTCCTCGTCCGCCAGCTCCCGCAGCTCCACCGCCGCCTCCCCCGCCAACCGGTGCCCCGGCGGCAGCAGCACGTCGAACGGCTCCGTGTACAGCGGGAACCTGGTGATCCGGCGGTCGTCCCGCCCGCCCGGCCGGTACTCCTCGGTCACCGCCAGGTCGATCTCGCCGTCCAGCAGCAGCGGCACGCTCGCGTTGCCCTCGGCGTCGCGCACCCGCACTACCACGCCCGGCGCCCGAGCCCGCAGCACCGCCAGCGCGGGCGCGACCACCTGCGTGATCGCCGACGCGAACCCCGCCACCACGACCCGCCCGCCACCACCCGCCGCGAACGACGCCAGCGACGCCCGCGCCCGCTCCAGCTCCGCCGCCACCGCGTTCGCGTGCCCCACCAGCAGCTCGCCCGCCGCCGTCAGCGCCACCCGGCGCCCGCGCCTGCGCAGCAGCTCGTGCCCCACCTCCGACTCCAGCGCGGCCAGCTGCTGCGACACCGCCGACGGGGTCAGGTGCAGCGCGCCCGCCGCGGCCGTCACGGTGCCGTGGTCGGCCAGCGCGCGCAGCACGCGCAACCTGCGAGGATCGATCACCTGCGCATTGTGGGCCAACGGCCCCGCGGGGACCCGCAGGGCCGTCGGCTCCACCCCGGCTCAGCCGGTCATGCGCTCCCGCGCCGCGATGAACGCGTCCACCGCCCGGTTGACGTCCTCGGTCGTGTGCGCCGCCGACATCTGGGTGCGGATCCGCGCCTTGCCGTGCGGCACCACCGGGTACGAGAACCCGATCACGTACACGCCCTGCTCCAGCAGCAGCTCCGCCATCCGCCCCGCCCGCGCCGCGTCGCCGATCATCACCGGGATGATCGGGTGCTCGCCCGGCAGCAGGTCGAACCCCGCCTCGGTCATCCGCGACCGGAACAGCGCGGTGTTCGCCCGCAGCCGCTCCAGCAGCTCGCCCGACGAGCTCAGCAGGTCCAGCGCCGCGATCGCCGCCATCGTGATCGACGGGGCCAGTGAGTTGGAGAACAGGTACGGCCGCGACCGCTGCCGCAGCATCTCCACGATCTCCGCCCGGCCCGACGTGTACCCGCCGCTCGCCCCGCCCAGCGCCTTGCCGAGCGTGCCCGTGACGACGTCCACCCGGTCCTGCACCCCGAACAGCTCCGGCGTGCCACGACCACCCGGACCGGTGAACCCGACCGCGTGCGAGTCGTCGACCATGACCAGCGCGTCGTACTTGTCCGCCAGGTCGCAGATCTCGTCCAGCGGCGCCAGGTAGCCGTCCATGGAGAACACGCCGTCGGTCGCGATCAGCCGGTAGCGGGCGTCGGCGGCGTCCTTGAGCTGCTGCTCCAGGTCGGCCATGTCCCGGTTTCGGTAGCGGAACCGGCGCGCCTTCGACAGCCGCACGCCGTCGATGATCGACGCGTGGTTCAGCTCGTCCGAGATGATCGCGTCCTCGGCGCCGAGCAGCGTCTCGAACAGGCCGCCGTTCGCGTCGAAGCACGAGCTGTAGAGGATCGTGTCGTCGGTGCCGAGGAACCGCGACAGCCGCGCCTCCAGCTCCTTGTGCGGCTCCTGCGTCCCGCAGATGAACCGCACCGACGCCATCCCGAAGCCCCACCGGTCCAGCGCGTCGTGCGCGGCCTTGACCAGCACCGGGTGGTCCGCGAGGCCCAGGTAGTTGTTGGCGCAGAAGTTCAGCAGGCCGTCGGTCTCGCCGACCCGCACGGCCGACCGCTGCGGCCCGCCGATGACCCGCTCGGACTTGTACAGCCCGGCCGACCTGATCTCGTCCAACCCGGCCCGCAGGTCTTCGCGTATCGCGCCGTACATCAGGCAGCTCCCGTCCAGTCGAGGATGACCTTGCCGCACTTGCCCCCGCGCGCCGTGGCGAAGGCCTCCCGGAAGTCGGTGTGGTCGAACCGGTGCGTGATCACCGGGGACAGGTCGAGCCCGCGCTCCAGCAGCACCGACATCGAGTACCAGGTCTCGAACATCTCCCGGCCGTAGACGCCCTTGAGGTGCAGCATCTTCAGCACCACGCTGCTCCAGTCGACGGCGAAGTCCGACGCGGGCAGGCCCAGCATCGCGATGCGCCCGCCGTGCGCCATGTTGCCGATCATGTCCTGGAGCGCGACGGGCTGGCCGGACATCTCCATGCCGACGTCGAAGCCCTCGGTCAGGCCCAGCTCGACCTGCGCCTCGGCCAGCGTCCGCCGGGACACGTCCAGCGCCAGGTCCACGCCGACCGCGCGGGCCAGCTCCAGCCGGTGCTCGCTCACGTCGGTGATCACCACGTGCCTGGCGCCCGCGTGCCTGGCCACGGCGGCGGCCATGATCCCGATCGGGCCCGCGCCGGTGATCAGCACGTCCTCGCCGATCACCGGGAACGACAGCGCGGTGTGCACGGCGTTCCCGAACGGGTCGAAGATCGCCGCCACGTCCAGGTCGACGGGCGCGCGGTGCACCCAGGCGTTCGCCTCGGGCAGCACCACGTACTCGGCGAACGCGCCGTTCTCGTGCACGCCCAGGCCGCGCGTGTTGGCGCACAGGTGCCTGCGGCCCGCCTTGCAGTTGCGGCACGCCCCGCACACCAGGTGGCCCTCGCCGCTGACCAGGTCGCCGACCTTGACGTCCGTGACCGAGGAGCCGACGGCCGCGACCTCGCCGGTGAACTCGTGGCCGAGCACGAGGGGGGCGCGCACGGTGCGCGCCGCCCACTCGTCCCACGAGTCGATGTGCAGATCGGTGCCGCAGATGCCGGTGCGCAGGACGCGCACCAGCACGTCCCCCGCGCCGGGGGTGGGGTCGGGGACCTCGGTCAACGAGAGTCCCGGCCCGGCCTCAGCCTTGACCAGTGCCTTCACAGCGGTGGAGTCTGCTCCGGGTTGCGCCGTTCGGTCCATCAGGACTTTCTGAACTCGCTTGTCAGCTCGGCTTCACTGGCGATCTTCCCGGCGCCTGCTCGGCCGACCTCGGCGGTGGCGGCGTCCAGGCCGACGCCCGCCGGTCCTCCGCGTTGGCCGCACCGGCCGCGGTGGCGATGTTGCTGACCATGCCGCCGAACACGATCCCGTGGAACGGCCACACCGCGAACCAGTACAGGTGCCCGACCAGCCCGCGCGGCACGAACACGGCCCGCTGCAGGTAGCGCGCGCTCCCGTCCACCAGCGGCTGCACCCGCAGCTCCAGCCAGGCCTTGCCGGGGACGCGCATCTCCGCCCGCAGCCGCAGCAGCACGCCCCGCTCGATCTCCTCGACCCGCCACCAGTCCAGCGCCTCGCCGACCTGGAGCCTGCCGGGGTCGCGCCGCCCGCGCCGCAGCCCCACCCCGCCCACCAGCCGGTCCGCCCAGCCGCGCACGGCCCAGGCCAGCGGGAACGAGTACCAGCCGTTCTCGCCGCCGATGCCCTCCACGACCCGCCACAGCTGCTCGGGGGTCGCGCAGGTGAGGTGGGTGCGGATGTCGGTGTACGAGGAGCCGCCGGACCACTCGGGGTCGCTCGGCAGCGGGTCGGACGGCGCGCCCGGCAGCGAGGCGTTCGACCAGCGGGTCTCCACGTCGGCGTCGCGGACCCGGTTGAGCGCCAGCTCCACCGCCCGGTCGTACCCGATCTGGGGACCCGGCAGCAGCGCGAGCAGGTCGTTCTCGTGGCACACCACGTCGTGGACCAGCGACTCGACCAGCGGCTTGGCGATCGAGCGGGGGACGGGGGTGATGACGTTGACCCAGTGCGAGGACAGCCGGGGGGTGAGCAGGGGGACCGGCAGCACGCGGCGCTTCGGGAGACCGGCGGCGCGCGCGTACCGGTGCATCATCTCCAGGTAGGTGAGCACCTCGGGGCCGCCGATGTCGAACGACCGGTTGGTGTCCTTCGGCAGTGTGACGGCTTGCACGAGGTAGCGCAGCACGTCGCGGACCGCGATCGGCTGGACCCGGCTGTGCACCCACCGGGGGGTGACCATCACCGGGAGGCGTTCGGTGAGGTAGCGCAGCATCTCGAAGCTCGCCGACCCCGACCCGATGATCACCGCCGCCTTGAGCACGACGGTGGGGACGCGCGAGGCGAGGAAGACGTCGCCGACCTGCTTGCGCGAGGCGAGGTGCGGGGACAGCCTGCCGCGCGACGGGTGCAGCCCGCCGAGGTAGACGATCCGCCCCACACCCGCGTCCTCGGCGGCGCGCGCCGTGTTCTCCGCGGCGCGCCGGTCGGCGTCGACGAAGTCCGGGCTGTTCAGGGAGTGCACCAGGTAGTGCACGACGTCCACGTCCCGCATCGCCCCGGTGAGCGAGCCGGGGTCGAGCACGTCGCCGCGCACCACCTCGACCTGCTTCGCCCAGGGGACGTCGCGGAGCTTGCCTGGATCGCGGACTAGGCAGCGGACCTGGTGCCCCTCGGCCAGCAGCCGGGGCACGAGCCGTCCGCCGAGGTAACCGGTCGCGCCGGTGACTAGGCATCGCACCACCCGATCATCGGCGCACCGGCGTCATCCCGCAGCTCAGGCGTTCCTGAAGCTGAACTTCCGCTTCGCCTTGATCTCGACCGAACCGGCCTTCACGTTCCCCGTGACGACGAAGTGCGGTCGCCCGCCGGACTCGAACCGGACCCTGTCCTGCAGCGCGCTGGCGCTCAGCCGCAGGTCGTCGGTGTTCACCGAGCTGCCCTCGGGCAGCAGGATGCGCACGGACCCGGCGAACACGTCCAGGTCGATCGTCACGACCGGGTGAGGCAGGTGCGCCTCCCGGAAGTCGAGGTCGGTGTTGCCCATCCGGTTCTGCACCACGATCGTGCGCGGGACGGACCACTGCCCCTTGCGCCGGACGTGGGACAGCGTGGTTTTCAGCTCCACGCGCTCGCGGGGGGCGCCCCCGAACTGCGCGGGGATCACGTCCTCGACCGGCTGCTCGGAGTTGAGCATGCCGGGCAGGTCGACGAGGACGGCGTTCAGCTCGCCCCTGGTGCGCGAGGCGAGCGCCTGGTCGGTGCGCTCGGAGAACTCGTCGAGCGTGATGAGCCCCCGCCCGATGGCCTTCTGCAGCAGGCCGACGACGTGCTCGCGCTCGGCGTCGGACACCCGGAGTTGCTTGGGATCGGTCATCGTCACTCGGTCCCCCTCAAGAAGAACGGCGGCTCGTCCCGGAAGAGCGGCTCGTCTCCGGTCAAGGCTATCCGGGGCGGGCGGCCACACGCGCATGGTCTGCCCTTCGCGGAGAACGCCCTCGACCGCCTGGTAGCACCCCGGAGTCCCGCGCCCAGATCGCGGCTTTGGGCTCCACGTGCGTGCTGGCGTAGTTGAGCATCCTCAAGTGGTCGCTCTTGGTGTCCAGAGGTTTTCCGTCGAAGAAGCCGCTGGAGAGCATTCGCGAGATGTGCTCGTGCGGTCCTCCTGCCACCCGGCCCACACGATCGGCACCTCGACCAGTGCCGGGTGGTGCCGGTCCGGGGTGGGGCCGAAGCGCGCGTCCGGTTCGACGTGGCCGGGGAACGCGACGGATCGTGTGGGCAGAACCCCACCCAGTCGAGCGACATAAGCGAGCAGCGATCGTTCGGCCTGGAGGTATTTCCACTGCATCCGCCACAGCGACCTCGCGGCTCCGGAAGCGGCGCGGTCCAGCGCAATGGCGACCTGTGCCCACACCCGGGAGAGCAGCGACTCCGTCACCTGCGGCCTCCCGACGCCAGCGCTACCCCGCGAACCCGCCGAGCTTGACCGCCGCCACGAAGACCGGCACCGGCCCGGAGGGGTTCTTCGAGTCCCGCACCCCGCACCACCCGGCCGCGCGCCCGACCTCGACGCA
>NZ_JBQGCX010000566.1:0-2007 GCF_052038725.1 Actinosynnema sp. | reverse complement strand
AGCGGCTGCTGGGGGTGCTGCGCGCCGAGGGGCAGCACGCCGACCTGGCCCCGCAGCCGGGGTTGGCCGACATCGCCGACCTGGCTCCCGGCGCGCGGGTGGTGGACGCGCGGGTGCCGGAGGCGGTCGGGCTGACCGCGTACCGGGTGGTGCAGGAGGCGCTGACCAACGCCCGGCGGCACGCGCCGGGGTGCGAGGTGGACGTGCGGGTGCGGCTGCGGCGCGGGGCGCTGGCGGTCAGGGTGCGCAACACCGGCGGCGGGGCGTCGCTGGGCGGGGGGAGCGGGTTGGGTCTGGTGGGGATGCGGGAGCGGGTCGCGGTGCACGGCGGGACGGTGGACGCGGGGCCGTCCGGCGACGGCGGGTTCGAGGTGCTGGCGCGGATCCCGCTGGGGGAGGGGCGGTGAGCGGTGCGGCGGTGAACGGCGCGGTGGGGAACGGCGCGGTGGGGAACCAGGCGGGGAGCGGGGCGGCGGTGATCCGGGTGCTGGTGGTCGACGACCAGGAGATGGTGCGGGAGGGGTTCTCGGCGCTGCTCGACGCCCAGCCCGACATCACCGTGGTCGGCGCGGCGGGCGACGGCGCGGAGGGGGTCGCCAAGGTGCGCGCGCTGCGGCCGGACGTGGTGCTGATGGACGTGCGGATGCCCGGCGTCGACGGCATCGAGGCCACCGGGATGCTCGCCGACGACCCGGCGCGGGTGCTCGTGCTCACCACCTTCGACCTGGACGACTACGTGTACGAGGCGCTGCGCGCCGGGGCCAGCGGGTTCCTGCTCAAGCACGCGCCCGCCCGCGAGCTGCTGGACGCGGTGCGGGTCGTCGCGCGCGGCGACGCGCTGCTCGCGCCGTCCATCACCAAGCGGCTCATCGAGGACTTCGTCCGGGCCAGGACCGCGCGGGCGGTGCGGCCACCGGCGCTGACCGCGCTCACCGACCGGGAGACCGAGGTGCTGCTGATGGTCGCGCGCGGCCTGTCCAACGCCGAGGTCGCGCGCGGGCTGAACGTGGCCGAGCAGACCGTCAAGACGCACGTGAGCCGGGTGCTGATGAAGCTGGGGCTGCGCGACCGCGCCCAGGCGGTGATCGCCGCCTACGAGTCCGGGCTCGTGGTACCGGGGTAGCCCGACTCCGGGGTGACGACCCGCCGCCCGTCACCTCCCTAGCTTCGCCGCCATGGGGAAGTCGATCGCGGCGCTGGCCGCGTTGCTGGTGCTGGTCGCGCCGGGTGGCGGTGGGCGCGAGGTGCGCCGGGTGGAGGTGCTCGGGGACCTGGCGTCCGCCGCGCACGTGGCGGTGGTGGTGCCCGGCTCGGACGTGACCGAGGCCGGCTTCGACCGCACGGTGGGCGCGATGGCCCGCGCCGTGCGGGCCGAGGCCGACCGGCCGGACCTGGCGGTGGTGGCCTGGCTCGGCTACGAGACCCCGTCCGGGGTGGGCGTGGACGCGGCCTCGGGCCGCCTGGCCCGCACCGGGGCCCGCGCGCTCGCCGACCACGTCGCGACCCTGCCCGGCCGGGTGCACCTGCTGTGCCACAGCTACGGCACCGTCGTGTGCGGCCTCGCCGCGCGGGAGCTGGCCGGGCGGGGCGTCCCGGTCGCGGACGTCGCGCTCACCGGCAGCCCCGGCGTGCGGGCGGGCTCGGCGGCGGAGCTGGGCGCGGGCACGCGGGTCTGGGCGGGGCGGGCGGACGCGGACTGGATCGGCCGGGTGCCGAACACCCGGCTGCTCGACCTCGGCCACGGCCCCGACCCCGCCGACCCGGAGTTCGGCGCGCGCGCTCTGCCGACCGGCGGCGTCACCGCGCACGACGGGTACTACGCGCCGGGCACCGAGTCTCTGCGCGCGCTGGCCCGCGTCGCGGTGGGGGAGCGGCCGTGAGCGCGCCGCGCGAACCGGCCGGTCCGGGGGCGCTGGCCGGTCCGGGGGCGCCAGCCGACCGCTGCACGCCCGCAGGTTCCGGCACATCTGCCGGCTCCGGCGCGCCTGCCGAACCCGGCGCGCCTGC
>NZ_JBQGCX010000565.1:0-8297 GCF_052038725.1 Actinosynnema sp. | reverse complement strand
TCGGCGACCACGCGGGCCAGCACGTCGGCCGGGCGGTAGCCGCGCGACTCGGCGTAGACGGCGTCCTCGAACCACCACCAGGAGGCCCGGCCGCGCTGCGCGACCTTCACCGGGCGGGTGCGGCGGGCCCGGTCCAGCGCGGCGTGGTCGCGGGCCCGGACGCGGACCGGCGGGCAGCCGGTGGCCAGGAAGAAGCGGCGGGGCAGGAAGAGCAGGCCCCGGTCGGTGAGGAAGCCCGCGTTCGGGTCGGGGCGCAGGGCCCCGCCGCCGTGCGGCGGGCGGCGGGTGAACGCCGGGGTCGGCGGCGGGCGGCGCAGGGCGAGCGAGGTCAGCGCCAGCAGCAGGAGCGCCGCCACGAGGAGGGTCAGCGTCCCCAGCGCGGCGGCGAGCGGGTCTTGCGGGTTCGACGGCATCGGGCCCCCCGCTCTTGATCGTCGTGCGGGGCGGGGGCGGGGTCCAGCGGGTTCACCCGGAGTGCGCAACGGGACCCCGGCGCGCGGCCGGTCTTCTAGGCTGCGACCCCGCAGGCCCCGCAGGCCCCGCTTCCCGTGCGACCGAGTGAGGACTCCCCCATGCTCTCCGTGGTGTTCGTGTGCACCGGCAACATCTGCCGATCCCCCGTGGCGGAGATCGTGCTCAGGGAGCACCTGCGCCGGGCCGGGGTCGAGGGCGTGGTGGTGTCGAGCGCGGGGTTGCAGGGCTACCACGTGGGCGAGCCCGCCGACGCGCGGAGCGCGGCGACGCTGGAGCGGGCCGGGTACCCCACCGAGCACGTGGCCGCGGCGGTCAGCGCCGAGGACCTGGACGCGGACCTGCTGGTGGCGCTGGACTCCGGGCACGCTCGGGCGCTGCGCGGGATGGTCGCGGACCCGGAGCGGGTGCGGCTGCTGCGGTCGTTCGACCCGGAGGCCGGGTCGGACGAGGTGCCGGACCCGTACTACTCGGGGCGGGCGGCGTTCGCCGAGGTGCTGGGGATGGTCGAGGCCGCGACGCCGGGGCTGCTGCGGTGGGTCCGGGAGCGGCAGCGGTGACCGGGCGCGGCGGCCCGGCGGGGCGCGGGGTGGCCCCGGCGGACGTCGCGGCCGGGGTGACCGGGTCGCGGGCGGTCGCGGTGCGGCGGATCGGCGACGCGGTGCACGAGGTCGACCTGGCGGACGGCGACCGGGTCGTGGTGAAGGCGAACCGGGTGGCGCGGGCCGAGGCGGCGGGGCTGGAGTGGCTGGCCGAGCCGGAGGGGCCGCCGGCGCCTGGGGTGCGCGGGTGCTCGGACGAGTGGCTGGTGATCGACCGGGTGGAGCCGGGCAGGCCGTCGCCCGGCGCGGCCGAGGAGTTCGGGGCGCGGCTGGCGGCGCTGCACGCGACGGGCGCGCCCGCGTTCGGCTCGCCGCCGCCCGGCGGTCCGGCGGAGGCGACGATCGGGCAGGCCCCGATGGCGAACGTCGAGGCCGACGCCTGGCCGGGGTGGTTCGCCGAGCACCGGATCGCGCGGTACGCGCGGCTGGCCGTGGACGCCGGGAGCCTGACCGCCGCGGAGGCGGCCGTGGTCGAGTCGGTCCGGGTGCAGGCGCCGCCCGAGCCGCCCGCGCGGCTGCACGGGGACCTGTGGAGCGGGAACGCGCACTGGGCGGCGGACGGGCGGGTGTGGCTGATCGACCCGGCGGCGCACGGCGGGCACCGGGAGAGCGACCTGGCGATGCTGGCCCTGTTCGGCTGCCCGCACCTGGACCGGGTGCTGGCGGCGTACCACGAGGCCGCGCCGCTGGCGGACGGCTGGCGGGAGCGGGCGCCGCTGCACCAGCTGTTCCCGCTGCTGGTGCACGTGGTGCTGTTCGGGCGGGCGTACGCGGCGCGGACCGTGGCGGCGGCGCGGTCGGCTCCCCGGTGAGCCGGGGGTCCGCACGCCGGTGACCTGCGGCCCGGTGGTGTGACCGGGCACTCGCCGGGGCCCGCGACACCCCTCCCACCAGCACGACGTCCGGTATGTCCGGTTCACCCCGGCACGGGGTCCGCGCGGGCAGGGATTACCGTGGGTGCCGTGCGGTTGAGGTTTCTGCTGCGGCCCGGTTGGCTCGCGTTGACGGTTGCCGTGTGGGTTTTCGCCGGCGTGTGCATCTGGATGCTCGCGCCATGGCAGTTCGGGCGGGACGACCAGCGCGTGGGTCAGAACACCGCGCTGTCCGAGGCGATGGCCACCGATCCGGTGCCGTTCGCCGAGGTGCTGGACGAGCCCAACGCCGAGCACGAGTGGCGCCGGGTCGTGCTGACCGGCCAGTTCCTGGCGGACTCCGAGGCCGTCGCCCGGCTGCGGACCGTGCAGGGCGAGGCCGCGTACGAGGTGCTCACGCCCTTCCGGACCACCGACGGGCCCGTCGTGCTGGTCGACCGGGGGTACGTGCGGCCCGCCGACGGCATGGGCGTGCCGGACCTGACCACGCCGCCGTCCGAGCGGGTGAGCGTCACCGCGTGGACCCGCGCCGAGGAGCCGGACCTGCGGGACGGGTTCCTGGAGGACGGCGAGCGGCAGGTCTACTCGATCAACACCGCGACCGTCGGGCGCATGGTCGGGCTGGACATCCGGCCCGGCTACTTCCAGCTCGACGTGGACCAGCCGGGGCTGGAGTCGGCGCTGCCGCTGCCCCGCATGGAGGCCGGGCCGTTCTACTCGTACGCGCTGCAGTGGCTGGCGTTCGGAATCATGGCGATCGGCGGGTGGCTGTACTTCACCTGGCGCGAGGCCAAGCCGGGCGGCGCGCTGACCAGGGAGCGCGAGAGGAAGCCGCGCCGCAAGTCCGTGGCCGAGCTGCTGGCCGAGGACGAGGCGGCGGAGAACGGGACCGCCGAGGCCGCGGAGGGCGGCGAGGAGCGCGCGGACGCCGAGCGCGCGAGCGGGCGGCGCGAGAACAGCCCCGCCTGACCGGCGGGGCCCCCAGGGTCCGGGGCTCAGCCCCGCCGCTTGCGCCGCACGAGCACCGCGACCAGCGCGGACACCGCCGCCGCGCCCGCGCCGACGACCCTGGACAGCTCCACCGCGCGCGTCACGTGCCCGGCGTCCGGGTTGCGCCCGTGCCCGAGCACCGGCCGGTCCTCCGGCCCGTGCGAGTACACCGTGCGCCCCCCGAGCTGGATCTCCAGCGCCCCGGCGAACGCGGCCTCCACCTGCCCGGCGTTGGGGCTCGGGTGCGCCGCCGCGTCCCGCCGCCACACCTGCCACGCCTCGCCCGCCGAGCCGCCCACGACGGGCGCGCCCACGACGGTGAGCAGCGCGGCCAGCCGGGACGGCAGCAGGTTCGCCAGGTCGTCCAGGCGCGCCGCCGCCCACCCGAAGTTCCGGTAGCGGGCCGAGCGGTGGCCGATCATCGCGTCCAGGGTGTTCACCGCGCGGTAGCCGAGCAGGCCGGGCACGCCCGCGACCGCTCCCCACACCAGCGGCGCGACGACCGCGTCCGAGGTGTTCTCGGCCACCGACTCGACGGTCGCCTTGGCCAGGCCCATCGTGTCCAGCCGCTCGGGGTCGCGCCCGCACAGGTTCGGCAGCCGGTCGCGGGCCGCCACCAGGTCGCCGCCGTCCAGCTCGCGCCCCATGGCGGTGCCCTCGTCGGCCAGCGAGGCCCCGCCCAGCACCACCCAGGTCGCGGCGGCCGTGGTCAGCGCGCGCAGCGCCTCGGACCGCCCGGCCAGCCGCTCGACGGCCGCGCCCGCGAGCACGACCCCGCCGACCAGCACCACCACGTGCGCCGCGCCCGCGCCCTTGTCGTCCCGGTGCAGCCGCTGCTCCAGCGCGCCCGCGACCCGCCCGAACGCCGCGACCGGGTGCCCCCTCCGGGGGTCGCCGAACACCGCGTCCGCCGCGACCCCGAGCGCCAACCCGACCGCACGTCCCAGGCTCATGCCGGCACCGTAGCGCCGACACGCACGGTGTCCGCAGGCAGGCGGGGCGTGTCCGGGAGGTGAGCGGACGCCGACACGCACGGCGCAGGGCGACCGCCGTCGCGGCACTCGCGGTGCTGGTCAGCCGACCACGTCCCCCGGACGGCCGCCACGGACGGGGCAACCCGGCGGGCGCGGGCCGAACGGAGCAGCCGACTCGCCCCGCCCGTGCGTGGGCGCCCCCCGCCAAGCCCTAGGGTGGCACCCCGTGGAACCAGCCCGCTTGAAGCTCTACGCCTACCTGGACGCGCGCGAGCACCAGCGCACCTACCTGGCGATCATGCGGCTGTTCACGTCCACGCTGCTCGCCGACCTGTCCGCGGGCGAGGTCGCGGGCGCGCTGGCAGGCGCCGAGCGCGAGGGGCGGGTCGACCACGGCGAGTCGCGCATCGAGAACGTGATCAACCGGCTCAAGCAGCTGGTCGAGTGGGGCAACCTGGTGCAGGGCCGCCGCGAGGTGGTGGCGTCCAGCATCGCCGAGTTCCAGCACGGCAGCGTCCGCTACCAGGTCAGCAAGCTCGCGGTGCGCGTGCAGCGGGACGTGGACGAGCTGCTGCGGGTGCCCGAGGGCGCCCGCGAGGTCGCCCGCGAGCTGCTGCCCGCCGGCGAGCGCGGCCTGGGCCAGCTCGGGCGCACCCTGTCCGAGGCGCTGCTGACCGGCGGGCGCGGCCCGCGCGAGGCGCTCGCCGAGCAGGTCACCACGCTGTTCCTGCAGCACGCCGAGCTGGCCGCGACGGTCCGCGACTTCTACGCCTACCTCGGCCAGGTCGTCACCCGGCACCACCTGGCGGCCGACGAGATCAGCGGCTTCCGGGACCTGCTCGTGGAGTACATCCAGCGGGTGGTGGAGGACGTGCTGCGGCACACCCCGGCGATCGCGGCGGCGCTGGCGGGCCTGGCGGGCGCGCGGCCCGAGCTGCTGCGGCTGCTGGGGGCCTCGGGCCTGGGCGAGCGGGTGGAGCGGGCGCGCGGGCGGTCCGCCGAGGACTGGCGGGAGCTGACCGACTGGTTCGTCGACCGGCCCGGCCGCCCCAGCCAGGTCACCGCGCTGCGCGACGCGACGGCCCGCGCCATCGGCTCGCTGCTGGCCAGCGTGAAGCGGGCGACCTCGGGCGGCGGGCTGCTGCCCGGCCGCAGGGCGGAGCTGCTGAAGCTGGCCGCCTGGTTCGACGGCGGCACCCGCGAGCAGGCGCACGAGCTGTACGCGGCGGCGTTCGGCCTGTACGGGGCGCGGCACCTGTCCCCCGCGCCCGAGCACGACCGCGACGACGAGCGGACCCCGTGGGCCGCCGGTCCCGCCGTGGACGTGCCGGTGAGCGTGCGCAGCCGGTCGGACCGCAGCGCGCGCGGGCGCACCTCGCGCATCCTGGACGACCCGATGACCGAGCAGTCCCTGCTCGCCGAGGCCAGGCACGCGGACGAGCGGCGCGCCGCGTCCGTCGCGGAGCTGGCGGCGGCGGCGCCCCGGCTGGCCGAGGCCGAGCTGTCCGGCGAGGCGCTGGGCGTGCTGTGCGAGCTGCTGACCCTGGCCATGGCGCAGCGCGACAGCGCCGTCGACCCCGGTTCGGCGGCCGACCCGGTGCGCGGGCTGCGGGTGACCGTGGAGCACGTCGCGGGCCGCGCCGCCGTGATCCGCTCGACGGCCGGGACCCTGACCCTGCACGACTCGACCCTGGTGCTGGACTGAGCATGTTCGACGACCTCTCCGAGATCGACTCCGCGATCGTGGTGCGCTGCGCGCGCACCCTGCTGCGACGGCCGCTGCTGCGCGCCGACGGCCCCGACGGCGAGCTGCTGGGCGCGGTGTACCGGCACCGGTTCGCGCTGCAGGACCTGTTCGCGGGCCTGCTGGGCTACCGGCTGGTGGTGGAGCGCCGGTTCGCCCGGCTGTACAAGGCCGGGCCCGGCCACGACGACAGCCGGGGCGCGGGCCTGACGCCGCGCGGCTACGCGTACCTGGCGCTGGTGCTGGCCGTGCTGACCGGCGTCGGCCGCCAGGTGCTGCTGTCGCGGCTGGTCGCCGACGCGCGGGCGGCGGCGGCCGAGGCCGGGATCGCCGTGGTGGACGACGTGGTGGACCGGCGGGCGCTGACCTCGGCGCTGCGGCACCTGGTGGCGCTGGGCGTGCTGCACGAGACCGAGGGCTCGGTGGACGCGCAGGCCGAGGCGCTGATCACCGTGGACACCGACCTGCTGGGGCAGCTGCTGACCGGCCCGGTGGCCGAGGCGGACGGCGCGGGGCGGCTCGTGGAGCTGGCGGCGCGGCCGGGGCCCAGGGGCGTGGAGCACGCGGTGCGGCGCAGGCTCGTGGAGAACCCGGTGGTGCTGTACGCGGACCTGCCGCCGGAGCAGGCGGACTGGTTGCGGCGCAACCAGCGCAAGGAGTCGGCGCTGCTGGAGACCGCGTTCGGGCTGCGCACCGAGTGCCGCGCCGAGGGCGTGCTCGCCGCCGACCCCGAGGACTACCTGACGGACCTGTGCTTCCCCGGCACGTCGACGGTGGCGCGGATCGCGCTGCTGGCGCTGCCGGAGCTGCTGGAGTCGCGGCCGGTGGCGGGCGGGCGGCACCCGGTGGACCCGGCTCGGGCGCGCGAGGTGTGCGCGGAGCTGGTGGCGGACTACCCGGCGGCGTGGTCGAAGCAGTACGTGGAGGACCTGGACGGGCTGACCGCCGAGGTGCTGGAGCTGCTGCGGCGCACCGGGCTGGCCGCGCCGGACGCGGAGGGTCCGGGGTGGACGCTGGCGCCGACCGCGCACCGGTGGGTCCCGGCGCCGGACGGCGCGCCGGAGCGCGAGGTCGAGGTCGTGGCGGCGCCGGAGCCGCAGAGCTGGTCGTTGTTCGATGAGGAGAGCGCGTGAGCGACAGGTGGCGGCTGCACCGCGGCGGGATCGTCAACATCTGGCAGTACGCGGAGCAGGTGTTCGACTTCTCCGGCGGGCGGGCGATCTTCCAGGGCACCAACGGGTCCGGCAAGTCCCGGACGCTGGAGCTGCTGCTGCCGCTGTGCCTGGACGGCGACCTGCGGCAGGTCGGCTCGAAGGGCTTCGACACGGTCAGCCTGCGGCGGCTCATGCTCGACGACTACGACGGCGGGCCGAACCGCATCGGGTACGCGTGGATCGAGCTGCGGCGCGGTGAGGACGAGTACCTGACCTGCGGGTTGGGCGTGAAGGCGTCGAAGACCTCGCAGGCGATCACCGACTCGTGGCGGTTCATCACGCCGCTGCGGGTGGGCAGGCAGCTCCAGCTGGTGGGGGCCGAGCGCACCCCGCTGGGGCCCGCGCACCTGCGGGAGGCCGTCGGCGCGGACTGCGTGCTGGAGGAGGCGGCGTTCCGGGCGCGGGTCGCCGAGGAGGTGTACGGCGTCCCGGCCGCCCGGTACGGGGACCTGCTGCACCTGCAGCGGACGCTGCGCAACCCCGACGTGGGCCTGAAGGTCCTGGAGGGGCAGCTGGAGCAGATCCTGTCGGACGCGCTGCCGCCGCTGGACCAGGCGATGGTGGAGCAGCTGGCGACCTCGTTCGACGACCTGGAGTCGATCCGGGAGAACATCACCCGGCTGTCGACGGCGGACTCGGCGCTGGGGACGTTCCTGAAGACGTACTCGGACTACGCGCTGGGCGGGCTGCGGTCCTCGGCCGAGCGGCTGGGCGCGGCCGAGGACGCGGTGCGCAAGCTGGAGCGGGAGGGCGCGCGGCTGACGGCGGCGCTGGAGCGGACCCGCGCGGAGCGCGCCGACGCCGAGCGGTCGCAGCGCGACCTGGAGGCCGGGGAGCAGCGGGCCGAGGAGCGGATCGGGGCGCTCAAGGAGCTGCCCGCGTTCCGGGGCCTGGAGGACCTGCGCACCCGCGAGCGGCTGGTGGAGGAGAAGCGGTCGTCGGCCCGCGTCGCGCTGGAGGTGGCGGCGAAGCAGCGGGCGCAGGAGGACGGCGCGGTCGACGGGGTGCTGCGGCTGCTGCGGCGGCTCGCCGAGGACCTGGGGACGGCCCGCGAGCTGGCCGAGCCGCTGCGCGGGCGGCTGCTGGCGGCCGGGCTGGAGCTGGAGCTGCCCCCCGTGCCCTCGGTGGCGTCGGCGGAACCGGTGGTGCGGGCCGAGTCGGTGCGGGCCAAGCCCGACCCGGAGGCCGAGCCGCAGCCGATCGAGCGGCGGGTGCCGCCCGCGGCGCCGGTGGTGCCGGTGGAGGCGGTGGCGGACCGGGTGGCCGAGGTCGCGGCCGAGGCCGGGCGGCGCGGGGCGCTGGTGCTGGCGCTGCACCAGCGGTCGGTGGAGCTGGACTCGGCGGCGCGCGCCCTGGAGTCGTTGGAGGGCGCGGTCGGCGACGCGGCGCGGGCCGCGTCGGAGGCGGTGGCGCGGCGGGACCGGGAGGCC
>NZ_JBQGCX010000564.1:0-5949 GCF_052038725.1 Actinosynnema sp. | reverse complement strand
CACCGCGCACCCCGTGGCCGCCCTGGCGGGCAACCAGTTCGCACTAGCCGCCTCAACTCTGGCCATGGCACTCCTGCCGAGCACGCCCGCACTGGCGTCCTCGGCTTTCCTTGCAGGCTTGGCCCTCCCCCTGACCAGCGGCGGCTTCACCAGCCTGGTCCCCAGGCTCGCCACCGACCTCCCCCGCTCGACCTCGGACGACGCCCTGCTGTTCACCGCCGCAGCCATCGGCGGCCCGGCGCTGGCCGGCGTGCTGGCCGCGACGAGCGGACCGGTGACCGCGGTGCTGGTGATCGCGGCACTGGCCCTGACAGGCGGCCTGTGCACGCTCCGGCTACGCGTCCCACCACACCCACCGGCCGACCACCCGCCCCTGGTCGTCGCCCTGCGCCGAGGTCTGCGCCACCTCGCGGCGACCCCACCGCTGCGCGGCACGACGATCGCCTCGGCACTGGGGTACGGCGCGGTAGGCCTGCTGGCAACGGCACTCCCAGCACGCCTGACCGAACTGGACGGCACCCCACACCGCCTGGGCCTGCTCATGGCCGTGCTGGAGACCGGATGCGCAGCAGGCCTCCTAGCGCTGCGCCGCCACCTGTCCCGCTGGCCCCCGGAACGCGTAGTGCTCACAGCACTGGCCCTCTACGGCGCAGCCCTGGCCACCTGGCCACTGGCGAGCACCACCTGGACCCTGCTGCCCCTGGTAGCCCTCACCGGCCTGGTGGACGCCCCCGTCCTCCCGGCGACGATCAGCGCCAGGCAGCGCCACACCCCGCCCGCCCTGCTGGGCCAGCTCTCCACGACAGGCGCAAGCCTGAAGATCGGCACGTACGCACTGGGCGCAGCAGCAGGCGGCGCCCTGCTGTCGACTTGGCCCCCGTCAGGGGTGATCTGGCTGGCCGCCGCAGGGCAGGTGATCGCTGCGACGCTCGGAGCAGCCGCCACTACGAACCGGAAAACCTTTCGCGTGACGCCCTAGTATCCCGCGCATGGCCGATCCCCGCCCCGCCCACGTGCACCGCATCCGGGTCCGCCCGGTCGACTGCGACCGGCGGGGCGTGGTGCACGCGTCCCGCTACCCGATCTTCTTCGAGGCAGCGATGGTGGAGACGGTCAGGTCGCTGCTCGGGTCGTACCGGGAGCTGGAGAAGCACGGCGTGGAGTTCGCGGTGGCCGAGACGTCGGTGCGCTACCTGGGCGAGGCGGGCGTCGACGACATGATGCGCATCAACGTGCGAGTGCGCACCCTGGGCAGCACGACGATGACCCTGGGCTTCGAGGCCGAGGTGGACGGAACCCCGGTAGCGGTCGGCTGGACCCGCTACACCGCCTGCGGCACCCCGGAACCCAGACACACCCCGATCCCGGACGAACTGCGCCGAGCCCTGGAACAACGCACCCGAGCCACCCGCAACGGCCACGGCAGCACCACGACACCCCTCACCAAACGCCCCTAACTTCGCACCCACCCTCACGCCCCACGCGAGCACGCGCTCCACGGCTCCACGGCTCCACGGCTCCACGGCTCCACGGCTCCACGGCTCCACGGCTCCACGATGAGGCAATCAGGCACCGCAAGGCACATCCGCAAGCGCGCCCGGCCAGAGCCACCCACGAGAACCGCCATTCCCGGAACCGGCAGGCGGGACAAGCGGCCAGCGGGACACAAGCTGTCAGCGGGACGCAAGCAGTTGACGGGCCCCAGTCGGTTGGCAAGCAGCCAGCGTGTAGGTGCGTGCCTCGATCGCGATCCCGCTCGCCCCAGCACCAGCACCAGCGCCAGCGCCAGCGCGCGTGCCGGTAGCCCTCAGCTCACTCGATCACCCCTCCCTGCTGAGTGATCGGGCACCGAGAACCGCCGTGACCGCGCCGGTTCCCTCAGCGGTCGCCACCACTCGGCCGCCGGACAGCAGGGCCGCCGCCTCGGTCGTGTCCCCGGTCTCGGCGAACCCGGCCGCAGTCGCGAGCCGCCCACCCGGATCACACACCAGACGCACCTCTGGCCACGCCGTCTCGGGGAACGCCACCCGCACCGCCGCGCACAGCTCTCCCACCACCGCCCGCACCAGTGGCAGCACCTCGGTGGGCGTGTCGGTCACCAGTGCGATCGTCACCGGCACACCACAACGCGCCACCCGCTCCACCGCGCCCCAGCGCCGCACGCCCAGCACTGCGACCACCCCATCACCCGGCACGGCGACCACCTCGCCACCAGGCACAGCGAAACCACCAGCAGGCACAGCGACCGGCCCGCCACCGGTCACGGCAACCGACCCGTCACCAAGCGCCGAACCCACCCCGGCACCAGGCGCGACGCCTCTCCCGCGCACCAGGTCGACCAACCCCTCGGGGGTCGCCCACTCCCGGTCGTCCTCCCGCGCCTCGACCGCGGCCTCCGCAGGCGCCCACCAGTCGTCCATCACCAGCCCCGACAACCGCTCGCACGCGCTCACCACGTCGTACGCCGCAGGCGCCCCCGCCCCACCCGGCAGGGAGCCCAGCTGCCGCGCCCCGTGCAGCAGCGCCAGCACGAGCTCGGCCAACCGCACCCGGCGGGTGTGGATCGGGCCGTCCCAGCGCACCCCGGCCAGGGCCTCGGCCGCCAGGCCGAGCAGCACGGCGTTGACCCCCGCCAGCGCGCCCAGCACGTCCGCCACCTCACCCGCCAGCTCGGGCGGCAGCGCGCGGCCGATCCCGTCGGGCACCGGCGCCACCCACGTCCTCGCCAGCGCCCCCAGCGCCTCCTCCAGGGTCCGCCCCGGCCGGGCCCCCGGCGGGGGTGGGGTGCGCTCGACCAGGTCGGCCAGCACGGCCAGGTACAGCGCCCGCTTGCCGGGGAAGTTGGAGTAGACCGCGCCCCTGGTCAGCTCGGCGCGCTCGGCGATGGCGTCGACCCTCACGTCCCGGTACCCGCGCTCGGCGAACTCGGCGCGCGCGGCGGCCAGCACCGCGGCCCTCGTCCGCTCCTGCGTCTGCGCCCTGGTCAGCCGCGCCACGCCCACCACCCGCTCACCGGAACCCCTCCGCTCGACGCATCTCGTCCGCGATCAATTGTCCGGCAGCGGAAGATCCCGTTCCAACACCCTCGGACCTCTCCCGATCGGGTGGTTCTCCCGGCCCGCGAGCACCCCCGCACGCTTGACTCCAACCCCATCCAGATACTCTCAACATCCGAATGATGAGAACATCTGAATTACCGACCTGGAGCGCCCCGTGACCAACCCCGTCCTCGACCCCAGCGACCCCAAGACCCTGCTCGACCCCTTCACCGCGCACAGCACCGCCCGCGAGCAGTCCCCCATCGCCCTGATGCCCGTCCCCGGCCTGGGCGACCTGCGCGTCGCCACCCGCCACGACGACGCCAAGGCCGTGCTGTCCGACCCCCGCCTGCGGGTGAGCGCGAACAGCTTCACCGGCCTCCCCGGCATCCCCGCCCACTGCCTCCGCTACATGCGCACGATGTCCGAGCTGAACGGCCCCGAGCACCAGCGCGTCCGCAGGCTCGCCACGCCCGCGTTCACCGCCCGCCGCGCCGCCGGGTTCCGCCCCAGGATCACCGAGCTGGTGACCGCCCTCCTCGACGCGCTGCCCGACGACGGCGAGGCCGACCTGCTCGCCGACTACGCCGCCCCGCTGCCCAGCGACGTCGTCTGCGAGCTCGTCGGCATCCCCGAGGCGGACCGGGAGCGGTGGCGCGCCCACGGCTCGGCCGTCGTCTCCGGGAACCTTCAAGGCCTCGTCGCCGCCGTCCCCGACGTCATCGAAGGCGCGAAGGCCGCCATCGCGCACCGCCGCGCGCACCCCGGCGACGACCTGCTGTCCTGGCTGCTGGAGGTCGAGGACGGCCTCACCGACACCGAGCTGGTCACCCTCGTCTGGCACCTCGTGCTCGCGGGCCAGACCCCGGCCAACCTCGTCGTCAACGCCCTGGAGGCCCTGCTGACCCACCCCGACCAGCTAACCCTCCTGCGCGAGCGCCCCGAACTGGCCCCGCGCGCGGTGGAGGAGCTGACCCGCTGGGCGAGCCCGCAGCTGATGGCCACCCCGAGGTTCGCGGCCGGGGTGGTGGAGGTCGGCGGCGAGCCGGTCCCCGCGGGCGCGCCGGTCGTCGCGTCCCTGGTCGGCGCGAACCGCGACCCGCGCGCCTACACCGACCCGGACCGCCTCGACCTCACCCGCGCCGAGGGCGGCCACCTCGCCTACGGCCACGGCCCGCACTTCTGCCTGGGCGCGGCGTTCGCGAAGGTCGAGACCGAGGTCGCGATCACCGAGCTGCTGGCGCGCTACCCGGTCGTCGAGCTGGCCGAGACCCCCGAGCGGGTCCCGGACGGCGGCACCTGGCGGCTGGCGTCGTTGCGGGTGCGCTTGTCCCGAACCGCTTGAACCGGCCGCGCGGGTCGGCCACCGTGGGGTGATGTCGAGCAGCGCTCCACTCCTCACCCTCAAGACCGCGACCTCCCTGCTGGTGCTGCGCACCTCGCTGCGCGCCCGAGCCGCCCTGGGCGACCCGGTCGCCCGCCTGCTGGACACCTCGCCGCGCTGGGACCGGAACCGGGAGCAGGAACGCGTGCGCGCGGGCGGGCGCCTGGGGCGGAGCGACCTCGGGATGCGCGTCACCGCCTCGCACGCCGTGTGCGGCCAGGTGCTGCGCGACCCGGCCTTCGGGGTGCTCCAGCCGCTGCCGCCGCCGGAGCTGCCCGGCCCGCGGGGGCGGCTGGTGAACCCGGTGACGGACTCGTTCCTCACCCTCAACCCGCCCGACCACGGCAGGCTGCGCAGGCTGGCCGCCCCGTGGTTCACCCCGCGCGGCCTGCGGGCCAGGCAGGAGTCGGTGCGGCGGGTGGTCGACGAGCACCTGGACGCGCTGGCGGGCCGGGAGCGGTTCGACCTGGTGGAGGACTTCGCGGCGCGGGTCCCGGTGCGGGTGATCGCGGACCTGCTGGGCGTGCCGGGCGGCGACCACTCGGCGTTCGGCCGTTGGGGCAGCGCGATCATCTCGGCGCTGGACGGGGTGCGCTCGGTGCGGCAGGCGCGGGCGCTGGAAGTGGCGCTGGCGGAGTTCGAGGCGTTCCTCGGGGACCTGGTCGAGCACCGCAGGCGCGAGCCGGGCGACGACGTGGTCAGCGCGCTGGCGGCGGAGCCGGGGCTCTCGCGCGAGGACCTGCTGGCGACCACGGAGCTGCTGCTGGTGGCCGGGTTCGAGACGACGGTGAACCTGATCGGGAACGCGGTGCTGGTGCTGCTGGACCGGCCGGAGGACCGGGAGCGGCTGGTCGCGGAGGAGGCGTGGGCGGAGGCCGTGGTGGAGGAGGTGCTGCGGCTGGACCCACCGGTGCGGTACACGCTGCGGGCGCCGTTCGAGCCGGTGGAGCTGGCGGGGTCGCGGGTGCGGCCCATGACGCCGGTGATGCTGCTGCTGGCGGGCGCGAACCGGGACCCCGAGGTGTTCGCCGAGCCGGACCGGTTCCTGCCGGGGCGCGAGCGCGGGCGCGAGCACCTGGCGTTCTCCTCGGGCATCCACTACTGCCTGGGGGCCGGGTTTGCACGGATGGAGGCGGTGGCCGCGCTGCGCGGGCTGTTCGGGCGCTTCCCCGACCTGAGGCTCGCGGGACGGGTGCGCTCGCGGCGGTCGGGAACGATCCGGGGGCCGGTGTCCCTGCCCGTTTCCACTTCCGTGGGTCACACGATCGAGCTGAACAAGCGCTGATCACGGGTGGTGCGGCGCGGTTGTGGTGCATCCTGGTTCCAGCGCGGGACTGTCCCGCCGCACCGCCGCCGTGGCGGGCCACCCCGCGCTCCTAACACCCTCGTCGCCCTCCTCCGGGAGGGCGGCGAGGTGTTGCGCGCTCCAGCGCATCCCTCTCGGTTGACCCTCGTCACTTTCCAGCCTTCCGGGCTGCCCTCGCAGCTCCCGCAAACTGTACCTTCCGGAAGGTACAGTTTGCGGGA
>NZ_JBQGCX010000563.1:0-12157 GCF_052038725.1 Actinosynnema sp. | reverse complement strand
ACCGCACGCCGCACGGCACCATCCCGCCCGGCGTCGACCAGCACCGCGCCAACCAGCCCGGCGCCAACCAGCCCGGCGCCAACCAGCCCGGCGCCAACCAGCCCGGCGCCAACTACGGCGGCGCCACCCAGACCGGCTCCCCCCAGGCAGGCGCCAACCACTCCGCCGCCAACCACTCCGCCACCCAGCCCGGCGCGTCCCAGCCCGGCGCCACCGACCACCCCGCCCCCTCCGCCGACCGGCGGGACGACGACGCCGCCTTCGCCGCCTTCGCCGCCGACTCCGACGAGCGGGCCGACGTGCCCGCCCAGCGGTCCAGGCGCAAGCGGCCCCTGGTGGTCGTCGGCGCGCTCGCCGCCGTGCTCGTCCTGTTCGGCGGCGCCGCGCTGGCCGCCGTGCAGCTCGGCTGGCTGGAGACCGGGCCCACCTCCACCACCCAGCCGCCCGCGCCCCCGGCCCAGGTCGACCTCGCGGTGCGCGCGCTCGGCCCCGACGCGCCCGCGCCCACCCCGGCCGGCGTGCAGGCCGTGCTGCAGGGGCCGCTCGCCAACGGCGCCCTCGGCAACCTCACCGGCACCGTCATCGACCCGGCCAGCAAGACCGTGCTCTGGCACCAGGCCGAGACCACCCCGCTGGTGCCCGCGTCCACGGTGAAGAACCTGGTCGCCGCAGCCGCGCTGCTCCAGCTCGACCACACCACCCAGTTCACCACCAAGGTCGTGCAGGGCGCCGAGCCCGGCACCGTGATCCTGGTCGGCGGCGGCGACCCGACGCTGTCCTCGCTGCCCGAGGGCCGCGCGTCGGTCTACCCCGGCGCGCCCACCCTGGACGAGCTGGTCGAGCAGGTGAAGGCCTCCGGGCCGATCACCAGGGTCGAGTACGACATCAGCCGCTACAGCGCCGAGCCCGGCCTCGCCCCCGGCGTCGACCCCAACGACGTCGCGGGCGGCTTCATCACGAACATCGGCCCGCTGATGCTCGACGGCGCCCGCTCCGACCCCACCAAGGGCGACACGCCCCGCACCGCCACCCCCGCGCCCGACGCCGCGAAGGCCCTGGCCGACCGGCTGGGCGCGACCGTCGGCGGCAAGACCCTCGCGCCCCAGGCCGCGAAGGTCCTCGGCGAGGTCAAGTCCGTCCCGCTCGACCAGCTGATCGAGAACATGATGCAGCTGTCGGACAACGTGCTCGCCGAGACGCTGGCCCGCGAGGTCGCCAAGGCGCGCAACGCCGAGACCTCCTACGAGGGCGCCACCAAGGCCGTGCGGGACGTGCTCGCCGAGAACGGCTTCGACCTGACCGGCGTCACCACCTCCGACGCCAGCGGCATGAGCGTGCAGAACAAGGTCCCCGCCAAGCTCCTCGGCGACCTGCTCGCCGCCGCCGCGCGCCCCGACGCCGCCACCGACCCGGTCACCACCCGGCTGCGCCCGCTGCTCACCGCCCTCGCCGTCGCGGGCGGCAACGGCACCCTGAAGGAGCGGTTCGCGCAGTCCCCCGCGGGCAAGGGCTGGATCCGGGGCAAGACCGGCACCCTCACCGAGGTGCACAGCCTCGCGGGCGTCGTGGTGGACACCGACGGCAGGCTGCTGGTGTTCGCGTTCATGTCCAACGGCAGCGGCGACGCCCTCGGCGCGCGCGCCGGGCTCGACGCGCTGGCCGCCCAGCTCAGGGGTTGCGGCTGTTCGTGAACCGCCCAGCGCCGGTAGCGTCGTCAGGTGTGAACTCGGTGACTCAGCAGGACCGGGCGGCGTCGATCGACTGGGAGGTCGCCGTCTCCACGGCGACCCGCCTGGTCCGCCCCGGACCGGTGGTGCCCAGGGCCGAGGCCGACGTCGCGGTCGGCAGGCTGCGCGAGCTGGCGGTGGACGCCGAGGCGCACGTCCGGGAGCTGACGGGCCTGGGCCACGGGCTGCCGCTGCGCGCGGGCGAGGTCGTCGACCGGCCGGGCTGGGTGCGCGCCGCGGCCCAGGGGCTGTCGGTGCTCACCGACAGCGCCATGACCCGGCAGGGCGGCGTTCTCAGCGGGGTCGTGTCGGGCACGGCGGGGGTGCAGGCGGGCGTGGTGCTCGCGTTCCTCAGCTCCCGCGTGCTCGGCCAGTACGACCCGTTCTCCGGCGACGGCAGGCTGCTGCTCGTCGCCCCGAACATCGTCGGCACCCAGCGCGCGCTGAACGTGCCCGGCGAGGACTTCAGCATGTGGGTGTGCCTGCACGAGTGCACCCACCGGCTCCAGTTCACCGGCGTCCCGTGGCTGGCCGGGCACTTCTCCGGCCTGGTCACCGAGCTGCTGGAGAGCATGGACAACGAGTCGCCCCGGCTGCGCGACCTGCCGAGGCGGTTGCGCGAGGCGGACGGGCCGGTCGGGCTCATCGAGCTGTTCCAGACGCCCGAGCAGCGCGCCGCGCTCGACCGGCTGATCGCGGTGTCCACCCTGCTGGAGGGGCACGCCGACCACGTCATGGACGCGGTCGGGCCGGACGTGGTGCCGTCCGTCGCGGTGATCCGGCGGCGGTTCACCGACCGGCGCTCCGGCGGCGGGCTGCTGGACCGGGTGCTGCGCTCGCTGCTGGGCGTGGAGGCCAAGGTCAGGCAGTACGCGGAGGGCGCCGCGTTCACCAGGCACGTGGTGGACGAGGTCGGCATGACCGGGTTCAACGCGGTGTGGAGCGCCCCCGAGGCGCTGCCGACCCGCGCCGAGATCGCCGACCCCGCCGCCTGGCTGCGCCGCGTCGCGCCGTGACCCCGGCCGCCAACGGGCCGCTGTCGCGGGTCCGGACGGCGGTGCGGCGGTTCCTCGCCGAGCACCGCCCCGCGCGGGTCGCGGTGGCGGTGTCCGGCGGGGCCGACTCGCTGGCGCTCGCCGCCTGCACCGCCGCGCTGACCAGCGGCGCGCGGGCCGTCGTGGTCGACCACGGCCTCCAGGAGGGCTCGGCCGAGGGCGCCGAGCGGGCCGCCCGCACGTGCGCCGGGCTCGGCCTGGACGCGCAGGTGCGGCGGGTCGAGGTGACCGGCGGCGGCGGCCCCGAGGCGGCGGCCCGGCGCGCCCGGTACGCCGCGCTGCGCCCCGAGCGCGGCCTGGTGCTGCTCGGGCACACCCTGGACGACCAGGCCGAGACCGTGCTGCTGGGCCTCGGCCGGGGCTCCGGGCCCCGCTCGATCGCCGGGATGCGCGAGCTGGACCCGCCGTGGGGCCGCCCGCTGCTGGGCGTGACCAGGGCGGACACCGAGGGCGCCTGCGCCGAGCTGGGCCTCTCCCCGTGGTCGGACCCGCACAACGCCGACCCCGCGTTCACCAGGGTGCGGCTGCGCCGCGAGGTGCTGCCGCTGCTGGAGGAGGTGCTGCAGGGCGGGGTGGCGCGGGCGCTGGCCCGCACCGCCGCCCAGTTGCGCGAGGACAACGACGCGCTGGACGACCTCGCGGACGCGTTCGCGGGCGACCGGGGCGCGGTCGCCGACCTCGCGCCGCTGCCGGTGGCCCTGCGCAGGCGGGTGCTGCGGCGGTGGCTGCTCGCCGAGGGCGTGCCCGAGTTGTCCGATTCGCACCTGCGCGCGGTGGACGCCCTCGTGCGGACCGGGGCCGGTGGTGGTGGGGTGTGGGTACCCGGCGGCTTTGTGGTGCGCCGAGCACGTGGCAGGCTGCGGGTGGAACCAGTCCAGGCATGACCAAAGGGGATCGTCCGTGTACGACGGCGACATCGCCTCCGTGCTCGTCAGCGAGCAGGAGATCAGCGACAAGGTCGGTGAGCTCGCCCAGCAGGTGGCCGCCGACTACCCGGCAGGCGGTGACGACCTCGTCCTCATCACCGTCCTCAAGGGCGCGGTGATGTTCACCTCCGACCTGGCCAGGGCGCTTCCCGTCCCGGTGCAGCTGGAGTTCATGGCGGTCAGCTCCTACGGGTCCTCCACGTCCTCCTCGGGCGTGGTGCGCATCCTCAAGGACCTCGACCGCGACATCGCGGACCGGGACGTCCTCATCGTGGAGGACATCATCGACTCCGGGCTGACGCTGTCCTGGCTGCTCAAGAACCTCGCCTCGCGCAAGCCGCGCTCGATGGAGGTCTGCACGCTGCTGCGCAAGCCCGACGCGGTGAAGGTCGACGTGCCGGTCAAGTACGTCGGCTTCGACATCCCCAACGAGTTCGTGGTCGGCTACGGCCTCGACTACGCCGAGCGGTACCGCGACCTGCCGTACATCGGCAAGCTGGACCCGAAGGTCTACTCCAGCTGACCGGGCGCCGGCCCCCCCCCCCCGGGGGGGGGGGGGGGGGGGCGCCGGTCCCGCGCGTCCGGGGGCGGCTCAGCAGTTGGGCCTGCACCGCCGCTGGGAGATCGCGTCCAGCAGCACGCTGCGGATGTCGGACGCCTCCAGCGCCTGGTAGGCCTTGCCGCCGGTGGCCGCGGAGATCGCCCGCAGCGCCTCCATGTCGGCCTCCTGGCCCAGCCCGACCATGATCAGCGGGATCGGGCGCGCCGGGTCGGATTCCGCCTCCAGCGTTCGCAGCAGCTGCGCGGTGGTGATGCTGGCGTAGTCGTCGTTGCGGCCGTCGGTGATCAGCACCACCGAGTTGATCTTCTCGGGGTCGTACGCGGACTGCATCCTCCGGAACGCCGCGAGCGTGGTGTCGTTCAGCGCGGTCCCGCCGCCGACCAGCGCCGCCAGGCCCTTCGCGCCCTGCTGGAGCCGGGTCCGCCTCGGCGCGCTGCCCAGCACCTCGCCGAGCGGGCCGAGCGGCACCAGCTCGACCCAGTCGTTCGGCGGGTTCTTGTTCGTGGAGAACGCCCACAGGCCGATCTCCGAGGTGTCCGGCAGCATCCCCAGCGCGGTCAGCGCCGCCTCGGACGCCGCCGCCATGCGGGTCTGGCCGTTGCCCATCAGCTCGGTCATCGAGCCGGACACGTCCAGCACCGCGAGCATCCGCGAGTCCAGGCTCACCGCGCCCCACGTGCCCAGCAGCTCGGAGACCTCGGCCGGGCTCGGCTTCGGCATCGCGTTCACCGCGTCGCCGCCGACCCCGTCGCGCTCGGCCGACAGCCCGGCCGCCGCCTGCCCGTCCGGGGTGCGGAAGCCCGCGTCCACGAACCGCTCGCGGGTCTTGGCGCTGCGCAGCGCCTGCTCGAAGCCGCTCGCCGCGACCCCGGTGCCCGGCTGGTCGGAGGCGCGCTTGATCCGCACCACCGGGTAGTCGAGCATCATCGTGCCCTCGGCCGGGTAGGAGGCGGCCACCCGCAGCCCGCCCGCCGCCCGGTTCGCGGCCAGCACGGCCTGCTCGGAGGCGGTGAACAGCGGCGCGCTCCCCTCGTCCTGGCCGACCCGGTTGAAGGAGTCGCGCACGGTCACGGCGTTGCGCCCGATCCGCATCAGCGAGCCGATCAGCTCCTGGTTGGGCGTGCCGTCCGCGTTGCCGAGCCTGGCGCGGATGACCGCCAGGGTGGCCAGGCCCTCGGTGGAGGTGGTCGGGTCGCTCACCGCGGCCTCCACGCCGGGCGCGAGCACGCTGGCCCAGGCGACCGCGGTGCTCGGCCAGCCCAGCCCGCGCAGCTTCTCCGCGGGGCCCGCGATGACCAGCGGGGACCCGGCCAGCGGCTCGCCGACCTCCAGGACGGGGGCCTCGGCGCCCAGGCTCGCGGACTGGCGCTGGGCCTCCTCGGCCCACATGGTCGAGTCCGGGACCCACATGACGGGCGGGTTGATCCGGGCGGTCGGCAGCTCGTGCGCGACGTCGGCGGCGGTGCGCGTCTCGACCTGGACCTGCACGCACCGGCCGTCCACGACGGGCTGGGTGGCCTGGTAGTCGTCGGCCGCGCCGCGCACGACCGCCTCGGCGGCCGGGGTGGTGGCGACCTTGAGCGGGAGGGCGCCGGTGCAGTCCGGGCCGCTGGTCGCCTTCAGCGCGACCACGGCGGTGGCCCCCGCGGCGAGCACGCCGACCAGGGTCCCCAGGGGCAGTGCGATCCGCCGGGCGCGGCTGGGGCGTTCGCTGCGGGCTGACATCTTCTCTGCGCACCTTCGATCCGGTGGTTTTCACCCCTCCGGGGGAGGAGATTGATCACTCGGTGTTACCGATGGTGACCTCGTACGGTAACCGAGGATGACACGCTTACCGCTTTGACCTGGGCTTCCGTGGCTGAGGTCACGTGCGGCGGCAGGTTGTCCCCGTCCGCACCAACGTAACGACGTTTCCCTCGAAAGAGTTACGGGAATCCGGTGGGCGCGGTTCAACCCGTGCTGCGAGTCCCGGTTCCGACCGTTCCTGACCTGCGGTCGGAACCGGGCGCCGCAGCGGGAACCGGAGAGCCCCTCCGCCCGTTGGTCCCTCGAACGCGACAACCGGGGCGGGCCCCGCGCACGCGGGGCGATGCACCGGTCGTTCGGGCGGTAGTCTGGTCGGACGGGTGTGCCCGTCCGCGCCCGTCAACAAGTCAGGGAGGGTCGAGGCCGCCCGACGGCCGTAAGTGAATGGACCGCAAGCGCCTGCTTCGCAACCCGCTGCTGTGGATCGTGGCGGTGGTGCTCCTCTTCTACGTCTTCAGCGTGCTCTTCGACGAGGACCGGAACTACCACCAGGTCACGACCTCCCAAGCCCTCCAACAGGTGCGGGACGGGAAGGTCAAGGAAGCCACGATCGAGGACAAGGAGCAGAAGCTCAAACTCGTCCTCAACGACGGTTCCACCTTCGAGAACCACGGCCTCCTGATGGCCTCGTACCCGGCCAGCGCCACGGACGAGGTGTTCACCCTGGTCGACCAGGCGGGCAACAAGCCGCAGGTCGAGACCAAGGTGACCCAGGACTCCCTGCTCACGCAGATGCTCCTGTACCTGGTGCCGCTGGGGCTGCTGCTCCTACTGCTGATGTGGATGATGAACAACGCCCAGGGTGGCGGGAACCGCGTCCTCAACTTCGGCAAGTCCAAGGCCAAGCAGCTCTCCAAGGACATGCCCAAGACGACGTTCGCCGACGTCGCGGGAGCCGAGGAGGCGGTGGAGGAGCTCTACGAGATCAAGGACTTCCTCCAGAACCCCGGCCGCTACCAGGCGCTCGGCGCGAAGATCCCGAAGGGCGTCCTGCTCTACGGGCCCCCCGGCACCGGCAAGACCCTGCTCGCCAGGGCCGTCGCTGGCGAGGCGGGCGTGCCGTTCTACTCGATCTCCGGCTCGGACTTCGTCGAGATGTTCGTCGGCGTCGGCGCCTCGCGCGTGCGGGACCTGTTCGAGCAGGCCACGCAGAACGCGCCCTGCATCATCTTCGTCGACGAGATCGACGCGGTGGGCCGCCACCGCGGCGCGGGCATGGGCGGCGGGCACGACGAGCGCGAGCAGACCCTCAACCAGCTGCTCGTGGAGATGGACGGCTTCGACTCGCGCGGCGGGATCATCCTGATCGCGGCGACGAACCGGCCCGACATCCTCGACCCCGCGCTGCTGCGCCCCGGCCGCTTCGACCGGCAGATCCCGGTGTCCGCGCCCGACCTCAAGGGCCGCAAGCAGATCCTCCGGGTGCACGCCAAGGGCAAGCCGTTGGCCCCCGACACCGACCTCGACGGCCTGGCCAAGCGCACCGTCGGGTTCTCCGGCGCCGACCTGGCCAACGTCATCAACGAGGCCGCGCTGCTCACCGCCCGCCAGAACGGGACCGTCATCAACGGCTCCGCGCTGGAGGAGTCGGTCGACCGCGTCATCGGCGGCCCCGCCCGCAAGAGCCGGATCATCTCCGAGAAGGAGAAGAAGATCACGGCCTACCACGAGGCGGGCCACGCGCTGGCCGCGTGGGCGATGCCGGACATCGACCCGGTCTACAAGGTCACCATCCTCGCCAGGGGGCGCACCGGCGGTCACACGCTGTCCGTCCCCGAGGAGGACAAGGACCTGATGACCAGGTCCGAGATGATCGCCCGGCTGGTGTTCGCGCTCGGCGGCCGCTCGGCGGAGGAGCTCGTCTTCCACGAGCCCACCACCGGCGCGTCCAACGACATCGAGCAGGCCACCAAGATCGCCCGCGCGATGGTCACCGAGTACGGCATGAGCTCCCGCCTCGGCGCCGTCAAGTACGGCCAGGAGCAGGGCGAGCCGTTCCTCGGCCGCAACGCCGGTCGCCAGGCCGACTACTCGCTGGAGGTCGCGCACGAGATCGACGAGGAGGTGCGCAAGCTCATCGAGGCCGCCCACACGGAGGCCTACGAGGTGCTGAACACCTACCGCGACGTCCTCGACGACCTGACGCTGGAGCTGATCGACAAGGAGACCCTCCACCAGAAGGACCTGGAGCGGATCTTCGCGGGCGTCGAGAAGCGCCCCCGGATCACCCAGTTCAACGACTTCGGCAACCGCATCCCGTCGACCAAGCCGCCGGTCAAGACCCCCGGCGAGCTGGCCAGGGAGCGCGGCGAGCCGTGGCCGCCGGTGGTCGAGGACGAGGTCGGGGCCGAGCCCGCCGCTCTGCCCGCGCCCGCGCCCGAGACCCCGCAGGGACCGGCCCAGCCGCAGCAGGTCCCCGCTGGCGCCAACGGCGCCCAGCACCCGCCGCAGCAGGTCACCCCCGGCTCGGGGCCGCCCAACTACGGGGCGCCCCCCGGCTGGACCCCGGCCACCGTGCCGGGCAGCGGGGGCCAGCCGACCACACCCGCGTGGCGGCCGGACCCGGCGGACGCGGACAAGCGGAACTTCGACTCGGACCCGGACAACCGCAAGTGATCGAATTCGACAACGCCGGTCTCCCCAGCAACGGGGAGGCCGGCGTCGCCGCGAAGCGGCCCTTCGACCAGAAGCGCGCCGAGGCCGCCGTGCGCGAGCTGCTGCTCGCCTGCGGCGAGGACCCCGAGCGCGAGGGACTGCGCGAGACGCCCGCGCGGGTCGCGCGGGCCTACCGCGAGATGTTCGCCGGCCTGTTCACCGAGCCGGACAGCGTGCTGGCCAAGACCTTCGACGAGAGCCACGAGGAGCTCGTCCTGGTCACGGACATCCCGGTCTACTCGTTCTGCGAGCACCACCTGCTGCCGTTCCACGGCGTCGCGCACGTCGGGTACATCCCCAACGAGCAGGGCCGCGTCACCGGGCTGTCCAAGCTGGCCCGCCTGGTGGACCTGTACGCCAAGCGCCCCCAGGTGCAGGAGCGGCTGACCTCGCAGGTCGCCGACGCGCTCGTGCGCAGGCTGGAGCCGCGCGGCGTCATCGTCGTGGTCGAGGCCGAGCACCTGTGCATGGGGATGCGCGGCGTGCGCAAGCCCGGCTCGCGCACCACCACCTCCGCCGTGCGCGGCCTGCTGCGCACCTCGGCGTCCTCGCGCGCCGAGGCCATCTCCCTGATCAAGGGGCGCTGACCGTGGGCGGGCTCCCGGCGCCGGGCGGGTGCGTCGTGATGGGCGTCCTGAACGTCACCGCCGACTCGTTCTCCGACGGCGGTCGCTACCTGGACCTGGCCGACGCGGTCGCGCACGGGCTGGCCCTGCGCGAGCAGGGCGCCCACCTGGTCGACGTGGGCGGCGAGTCCACCCGGCCCGGAGCCGAGCGGGTGCCGAGCGACCTGGAGGTCGCCCGCACCTCGCACGTGATCGCCGCGCTGTCCGCGCAGGGGGTGGTGACCAGCGTGGACACCACCCGCTCCGAGGTGGCCGCCGCGGCCCTGGAGGCCGGGGTGTCGGTGGTCAACGACGTCTCCGGCGGCCTGGCCGACCCGGACGTGCTCAGGGTCGTCGCCGAGGCCGACGTGCCGTACGTGGTCATGCACTGGCGCGGGCACAGCGCCGACATGGACCGGCTCGCCGAGTACACCGACGTGGTGCGGGAGGTCCGCGACGAGCTGTCCGCCCGCGTGGACGCCGCCCTCGCCGCCGGGGTGCGGGCCGAGAACGTGGTGGTCGACCCCGGCCTCGGCTTCGCGAAGCGGGCCGAGCACAACTGGCAGCTGCTGAACCGGCTGGACGAGCTGATCGACCTCGGCTTCCCGGTGCTGGTCGGGGCCTCCCGCAAGCGGTTCCTCGGCGCCCTGCTCGGCGAGCGGCCCCCGGCGGGCCGGGAGGACGCGACGGCGGCCGTGTCGGCGCTGGCCGCGTTCAACGGCGCCTGGGGCGTGCGGGTGCACGACGTGCCGCGCTCGGTGGACGCGGTGGCCGTCGCGGGCGCGTGGCGGGCCGGTCGTGGCTGAGGCGACGGGGTCCGGCGACCGGATCGAGCTGCGCGGCCTCGAGGTCCGCGCCCACCACGGCGTGTTCGAGCACGAGAAGCGCGACGGCCAGGACTTCCTGGTCGACGTGGTGGTGTGGCTGGACCTGACCCGCGCCGCCGCCACCGACGACCTGCGCGAGACCCTGCACTACGGCGAGCTGGCCGAGCGGGTCGCCGAGGTCGTCGCGGGCGGGCCGCACGACCTCATCGAGACCGTCGCCGGGCGCGCCGCCGACGTGGTCATGGCCGACGCGCGGGTCACCGCGACCGAGGTGACCGTCCACAAGCCGCACGCGCCGATCCCGCTGACCTTCGCCGACGTGGCGGTGACCGTGCGGAGGACCCGGTGAGCCGCGCCGTGCTGTCCCTGGGCTCCAACCTCGGCGACCGGCTCGCCCACCTGCGCGCGGCCGTCGACGGCTTCCGGCCGTGGCTGCTCGCCGCGTCCCCGGTGTACGAGACCGCCCCGTGGGGCGTCACCGACCAGGACGACTTCCTCAACGCCGTCCTGCTCGTCGAGGGCGACCTGGACGAGTGGGGCTGGCTGCGCCGCGGCCAGGAGCTGGAGCGGGCCGCGGGGCGGGTCAGGGAGCGCCGCTGGGGGCCGCGCACGCTCGACGTGGACGTGGTCGCCGTGGACGAGGTGCGCTCCGAGGACCCCGAGCTGCTGCTGCCGCACCCCGGCGCGCACGAGCGGGCCACCGTGCTGGCGCCCTGGCTCGACGTCGACCCGGACGCGGTGCTGCCGGGGCGCGGGCGGGTCGCCGACCTGCTGTCCGGGTTGGACCTGTCCGGGGTGCGGAGGCTGGAGGTCGCGCTGTGACGTTCACCAAGGGGCGCGACCTGCTCGCGGCCGGGCTCGGCACGGCCGCCCTGGTCTTCCTGCTGCTCAAGCTCTCCTACTCCGGGCTGCCGCCGCTGCCCAGGCTCGCCGGGCTGGTCCTGCTGGTGATCGCCGCGATCGACCTCGGCCTCGCGGTGTCGCTGCGCGCCCGCATCCTGCGCAAGCCCGGCGCCGAACCGGTGCAGCCGCTCACCGCCGCCCGCGCCGTCGCGCTCGCCAAGGCCTCCTCGGTGCTGGGCGCGATCATGGCGGGCGCGTGGGGCGCGCTGCTGCTGCACGTCGCCCCCGCGCGGGGCCGCTTCCCGGCGGCGGACAACGACCTGACCAGCGCCGTGGTGGGGCTCGTGTGCGCTGCGGCGCTGATCGCCTCCGGACTGTGGTTGGAGCGCTGCTGCCGCACCCCGGACGAGCCTGGGCGCCGAGCGTGAAACCGGATGCCGAGGTCTCAAACGGGTAACCGACCGGTACCGTGGTGCCCATGACCGGGCGAGCCCCGTCGAGAGACGACGAGCAGCAAGAACACGGTCGTGGCTCCGCGCGCCTCCTGCTGGTCGCAGCACTGGCGTTCGCCCTCGTTGCCGCGGCCGTGCTGGTGCTGAGTGACAACGCCCGCTGGTTGAGGCTGGCCGTGGTGTCGGCGCTGTGGGCCGCGCTCGTGGGCGCCTTCCTGGCCGCGCGCTACCGCCGCCAGGTGGCCGACCGCGAGGACGAGGTGGCCGACCTCCAGAACGTGTACGAGCTGGAGCTGGAGCGCGAGGTCGCCGCGAGGCGCGAGTTCGAGCTGGAGCTGGAGACCGAGGCCCACCGCAAGGCGCGGGAGGACGCGAAGGACGACTTGGACGCGCTGCGCGGCGAGCTGCGCGCGCTGCGCGAGAACCTGGAGGCGCTGCTGGGCGGCGAGGTGCTGGTCGAGCGGGTGGCGCTGCGGGCGGAGGCCACGCGGATGCGCTCGCTGGGCGACCAGTCCCGGTTGGACCAGTCCCGCCTGGTGTCCGCCATGAACGAGCACCGGGTGATCACCTCGGGCAAGGCGAAGAAGGACGACCAGCCGTCCGTGGTCGACCTGGACCCGGCGGAGCAGACCGAGCTGATCGAGCGCGTCACCGACGCGCAGCCCGCCCGCAGGGTCGAGCCGGCGCGCCGCGAGGCGG
>NZ_JBQGCX010000562.1:0-8089 GCF_052038725.1 Actinosynnema sp. | reverse complement strand
CCCGCACCCCCTGTCGGCCAGGACGCCTCGCGCGGGGCGCTGGGCGCTCGGAGCGGTCGCGCCCGCGCGACCGGCCGGACGCGGGTTCCTCGGAGCGGACCGGTGGCCGCCGGGGGCGGCGGCGCCCGGTGGCCACCGGTCCGGCTCGGGACTCGCCCACCAGCACCGGCTCGGCGGCGGGCCGGGCGGCCTCGGCGGCGCGCGCCGCGGCCCTGCGCTTGCGCAGGTACACGGCCAGCGCGATCAGGCAGCCGACCGCCATCACGCCCCACATGGCCCGGCCGAACGCGGCCTCGATGTACTTGGCCGAGGCCCCGGCGGCCGAGCCGATGCCGATGTGCAGCGCGGACCAGGCGGCGGCGCCCGCGATCGAGGCGGGCAGGAACTTGCGGTAGTCGAGCTTGGCCGCGCCCGCGGACGCGGGCACGAGGGTGCGCACGACGGGCATGAACCGGGCGATGAACACCGCGTACGCGCCGCGCCTGCGCAGCAGCTCGCCCGCCTTGTCCCAGTGCTGCTGGCCGATCTTGCGCACCAGCCTGCTCGCCCGCAGCCGGTCGCCGAAGCGCCTGCCCAGGTAGTAGCCGATGCTGTCGCCCGCGACGGCGCAGAGGGTCACCACCAGCCACATGACGAGGAAGCGCGGGACCGTGTTCGCGGTCGTCGACGCCAGCAGCAGCGCCGTCTCGCCGGGGGCGAGGAAGCCCACGCCGAGGGTGCACTCCGCGAGCGTCATGGCGCCGGTGACCGCCAGGACCGCGGGTTGGGGCAGGCCGGCGAGCCCGTCGAGCGCGTCGGTCACAAAACCCATCGAAATCCCCCAAACGGATCACGGGTACATCACACCAGGCACACGGCTGACCACGGAGCGCATTTACCCGGTGACCTGACGAGCGCGTCTCCTCGTCAACGGGCAGCACGCACCCGCCTCATCACCAGCACACCAGCCGTTCGTGGTGCTGTCATCATCTCCTGGTCTGATTCTGGCTTCCGCCGTAAGTAGCACACATCGGCAGGATTCCGGACATCCTGACCCAAAAAAGTGAGGGTGACCCCAAGGGGGTCACCCTCTTCGCACGCTGCGTGACCGGCGTGGCGGGCCGGTCGGACGGACCGTCACCGCCCGTCGAGCGCACCGCCCTTGGCGCCGCCCGCGAAGCGGGCCCACTCGCGGGGACCGAACTCCAGCAGGCCGCCCGCGCGGTTCTTCGTGTCCCGCACGGCGGTCAGCTCGCCGTCCCGCGCGATCTCCACGCAGTCCGCGCCGGTCGCCGTGGTGCGACTGCCCTTGCGCCAGTTCTGGTACATCGTCCCGACACTCCCGGTTCAGGAGAGTTCCCGCGCGACCCGCCCGACCAGTGCCGCGGATTCACCGGCGTCGAGCGCCGCGGTCGCCAATCGCGAGAACATCTCGGCATACCTGAGCACTTCCGAGGCCTGCTCCAGATAAACCTCGTTCCGCGTGGTTTCGAGGTATACCACGTCGCGATCCTGCTCATCGCTGAAGGACAGCAGCACGAACGGGCTGTCCATCGCCGAATAGGCGCCCGCGGTGAAGGGGATCACCGGAATGGTGAGATTTTCTCTTTCACCCATTTCGGAGAGCTTCGCCAACTGCTCCGCCATCACGGCCGGTCCGCCCACCAGGCGCCGCAGCGCGGCCTCGTCCACCACCGCGTGCAGCCGCAGCGGCGGGTCCTCGTCCAGCAGCGCCTGCCGGGCCCTGCGCAGCTCGATCCGCCGGTCGACCTCGGAGGCCGACGAGCCCGGCGACACGTCGGCGATCAGCGCCCTGGTGTACGACTCGCACTGCAGCAGCCCCGGCACCATGAGCCCCTGGTAGGTGCGCACCCGCTCGGCGTCCGCCTCCAGGCCCACGTACTTGCCGGGCGCGATGTCGCCGAACGCGTCCCACCACGCCTTGCGCCTGGCCTGCCTGGCGAGCTGGACCAGCTCGTCCAGCAGCGCGGGGTCCGCGTCGTAGGCGGTGAGCATGTCGCGCACGTCGCGGGGCGTGACGCCGACCCGGCCGGTCTCGATCCGGCTGATCTTGGACGCGGAGCACTCCAGCCGCTCGCCCACGTCCTCGATGGTGAGCCCCGACGCCTCGCGGAGCCTGCGCAGCTCGCTGACGAGGCGCCTCTTGCGCAGGGTGGGGCTCTCGCCGCGCGACATCCGCGCACCTCCTCAGTGCAGTGGCGAGGCACAGTCTCGGGCCGTTCACCCGGCAAGCAAAGAGACGTCATCCATTCGTGTACTGCAACTTGCAGGTGGGCACGTGCTGGTCCCAGGCTGCTGTGGCAACGCTGACGGGGAGGGCGGCATGGCTGCCAGCAGGGAGCGGCGAGGATGGCTCTGACGGTCTTCGGCCAGCTCGACAGGTCGCTGCACGACCACCTGGCCGCGCTGGTGCGCCGGGCCGACCAGGCGGACGGCGAGACCGCGGTGGAGCTGGCCCGCTCGGAGCTGCCCCGCGTGGTCGCCGCGCTGAAGTCCCTGCTCGACGAGCACCAGCCCGACGAGCGCGGGCGCTGCGGGACCTGCCGCAGGCGGTGGAGCGGCCTGTGGGGCAGGCGCAGCACGGCCCCCTGCCGGGCCTACATCGGCGCGCAGCTGTGCCTGGCCGTCGCGGGCCCCCGACCGGTCGCCGGGTCGCGGGACGAGGTCGACCCGTTCGAGGACGGCGTCGGCGACGCCTTCGGCGACACCTTCCGGGACGCGGGCCGCTAGCGCCCCTCCCCCGCACGCGAGCGGGCGGACGCGGGCCCGTTCGGCGTCGGGTGGCGACACCCTCCTCGAGGTCGCGCTCCCAGGGAGCACCCGACACCACAGGCCGTGGCGGAACCGGCCCCGAACCCCCGACCGGGGTCGGTTCCGCCATGGCCCCCGCGCGTTCAGCCCTTTCGGGCAATTCGGACGACCACACACCGTCACGTTCCGTTGAATGATCAACACTTACGGGTGTCACGCCTGGTCAGAGCACCGGTGCCGTCGTCATCATGGACGGTGAACCGCAGTGCCGACACGTCCCCCCGTGCCGACACGGATGTGCCACCGCCGCCACCCATCGGGCCCGTCTCCCGCGTTCGTCGGACTGCACCCCTCGACGCCAGTGAGGATTTCGATGAACCGAGCCCGGAAGTCGCACGCAGGTGAGCACACCACCGCGGGCCCCCCGACCAAGCCGGGGGTGCTGGACGTGCTGCGCCACGACGTGCCCGCCTCGCTCGTGGTGTTCCTGGTCGCCGTCCCCCTGTCGCTGGGCTTCGCCGCGGCCAGCGGCGCGCCGCTCATGGCCGGTCTGGTGTCCGCCGCCGTCGGCGGGATCGTCGCGGGCGCCCTCGGCGGGGCCCCGATGCAGGTCAGCGGCCCCGCGGCGGGCATGGTGCTGATCACCACGAGCCTGATCGCCGAGTACGGCTGGGCGGCCACGGCCATGATCACCGTGGGGGCGGGCCTGTTCCAGCTGGCCTGCGGCCTCACCGGCGTGGCGCGCGTGGCGCTGTCGCTGTCCCCCGCCGTGGTGCACGGCCTGCTCGCGGGCATCGGCGTGACGATCGCGCTGAGCCAGCTGGTCGTGGCGCTCGGCGGCGAGGCGGGCGCCACCGCCGAGGAGAACGTGCTGATGCTGTTCGCGCCGGTCGACCCGGAGTCGCTGGCGGTGGGCGCGGTCGCGGTGGCGGTCATGCTGCTGTGGCCGCTGGTGCCGCGCGCCTCGTTCGCGCCCGCCCCGCTGGTCGCGGTGGCCGCCGCGACCGGGGTCGGCGCGGGCCTGGACGTGGCGCGGGTGGAGCTGCCCGGCATCGAGGGGCTGGTCGCCCCGCAGATGCCGTCCGGCTCGATCGCCGGGATCGCGTTCGCGGTGGTCACGGTCGCGGTGGTGGCCAGCGTGGAGACGCTGCTGTCGGCGGTGGCCGTGGACAAGCTGCACGACGGGCCGCGCGCCGACCTGGACCGCGAGCTGGTCGCGCAGGGCGTGGCGAACACCGTGGCGGGCGCGGTCGGCGGGCTGCCGGTGAGCGGCGGCATCGCGCGCGGCTCGACGAACGTGGCGGCCGGCGCGGTCACGCGCGTGTCGGCGGTGCTGCACGGGGTGTGGATCGGGGTGTTCGCGCTGGCCCTCGGGTCGGTGCTGGAGCTGGTGCCGCTGGCGGCGCTGTCGGGCGTGCTGCTGGTGGTGGGGCTGCGGCTGGTCAGCCCGGAGCGGATGCGGGTGCTGTGGCGGCACGGCGAGTTCACCGCGTACGCCGTGACCGTGGTGGGCGTGGTGGGGCTCGGGCTGGTGCAGGGGGTGCTGCTGGGGGTGGCCGCGGCGGTGCTCCGGTCGGTGTACCGGCTGGCGCACTGCTCGGTGCGGGTGGACGAGGCGGGCGGCGAGGGGTGCCGGGTCGTCATCCGCGGGTCGCTGGTGTTCCTGGGCGCGGGCCGGATGGTGCGGGAGCTGCGCGGCGTGCCGCTGCGCAGGCACGTGGTGCTGGAGCTGCACATCGACTTCCTGGACCACGGGGCGTACGAGGCGATCGAGGACTGGCGGGCCGGCTACCAGCGGCTCGGCGGCTCGGTCGAGGTGCTGGAGGTGCACGACACGTGGTTCTCGAAGGCGACGAGGGGGATGCCCGCGCTGCGCAAGGCGCCGGTGGCCCCGTCGGCGCGCTGGTTCGCGCCGTGGTCGTACTGGCAGCAGCGGCGGGACGCGGCCGGGGAGGTGGTGGTGCCCCGGCAGCGGGACGAGGTCGACCCGATGATCCTGGGGATGCACGAGTTCGAGCGGTTCGCCGCCCCGCTGGTGCGGCCGTTCCTGGCGGAGCTCGCCGAGCGCGGGCAGCGTCCCGGCCAGTTGTTCATCACCTGCGCGGACTCGCGGGTGGTGCCCAACATGATCACCACGTCGGGGCCGGGCGACCTGTTCTGCGTGCGCAACATCGGCAACCTGGTGCCGGTCGACGGCGACGACTCGGTGGCCGCCGCGGTGGAGTACGCGGTGCGGGTGCTGGCGGTGCGGACCGTGGTGGTGTGCGGGCACTCGGACTGCGGGGCGATGAAGGCGCTGCTGGACGGCACGGCGCCGCCGGGGTCGAGGCTGCGGTCGTGGCTGCGGGCGGCGGACCCGAGCCTGATCCGGTTCCACGAGCGGGGCGGGCACGCGTCCGGCGAGGCGGTGCTGGAGCGGCTGGCCGTGGCGAACGTGGCGCAGCAGCTGGACAACCTGATGGCCCACCCGTGCGTGCGGGAGGCGGTGGGCTGCGGGGCGCTGCGGCTCGTGGGCATGTACTTCGACATCTCCTCGGCCAGGGTGTACCTGGTCGACCCGGAGCGGGGCGCGCTGGCGCCGGTCACCACCTGACCCGGTGGCGCGGGGCCCCTCCTCGTGAGGGGTCCCGCGCCGTGCTCCCGGTGTGGCGCGTTCTCAGGCCTCGACCGGTCTCAGGCGTCGACCTGGGAGCGGTCGCCGGACCAGAGGGTGTGGAACGAGCCCTCGCGGTCGGTCCTGCGGTAGGTGTGGGCGCCGAAGAAGTCCCGCAGCCCCTGGATGAGGGAGGCGGGCAGGCGCTCGGAGCGCAGCGCGTCGTAGTAGGACAGCGCGGACACGAAACCGGGCGCGGGCACCCCGGACTGGACGGCCTTCACCGCGACCCGCCGCCAGGCGTCCTCGGCGGTGCGCACGGCGTCGCGGAAGTAGTCGTCGGCGAGCAGGGTCTCCAGCTCGGGGTTGCGGTCGTAGGCCTCCTTGATGCGGTCCAGGAAGCGGGCCCGGATGATGCAGCCGCCGCGCCAGATGGTGGCCGTGGCGCCGAGGTCGAGGTCCCAGCCGTACTCGGCGCTGGCGGCGCGCATCTGGTCGAAGCCCTGCGCGTACGCGACGACCTTGGAGGCGTAGAGCGCCTGGCGGACGTCCTCGACGAGCGAGTCGTCCTTGGCGGTCGCGACCTCGTTGGCGCCGAGGGCGGCGCGGGCGGCCGCGCGCTGGGAGGCGCGGCCGGACAGCGAGCGGGCGAAGACGGCCTCGGCGATGCCGGTGACCGGGACGCCCAGTTCGAGTGCCTCCTGGACGGTCCAGCGGCCGGTGCCCTTCTGCTCGGCCTCGTCGGCGATGACGTCGACCAGCGCGGAGCCGGTGTCGGCGTCGACGTGGGCGAGCACCTCGGCGGTGATCTCGACCAGGTAGGACTCCAGGTCGCCGGTGTTCCAGCCCTTGAAGACCTCGGCCACCTCGGCGGGGGTCAGGCCGCCCGCGCGGTGCAGCAGGTCGAACGCCTCGGCGATGAGCTGCATGTCGGCGTACTCGATGCCGTTGTGCACCATCTTGACGAAGTGGCCCGCGCCGTCCGGCCCGACGTGCACGCAGCACGCCTCGCCGTTCACCTTGGCGGAGATGGCCTCCAGGACGGGGCCGACGTGCTCGTAGGACTCCTTGGAGCCGCCGGGCATGATGCTGGGCCCGTTGAGCGCGCCCTCCTCGCCGCCGGAGATGCCCGCGCCGACGAAGTGCAGGCCCGCCTCGCGCAGCGCGGCCTCGCGGCGCCGGGTGTCGGCGTAGTGCGCGTTGCCGCCGTCGATGACCATGTCACCGGGCTCCAGCAGGGGCGCCAGCTCGTCGATGACCGCGTCGGTGGGGGCGCCCGCCTTCACCATGA
This sequence comes from Actinosynnema sp., assembly GCF_052038725.1. Classification (NCBI taxonomy): domain Bacteria; kingdom Bacillati; phylum Actinomycetota; class Actinomycetes; order Pseudonocardiales; family Pseudonocardiaceae; genus Actinosynnema; species Actinosynnema sp. The sequence goes on along the minus strand of NZ_JBQGCX010000562.1, from coordinate 1,454 downwards.
TGATGATCTGCCGGGGCTTCTGGAGGCTGCCGACCAGCTCTTCCAGGGTCTCGGCGGGGACGAACTCGCCCTCGTGCCCGTGCTCGGAGATCAGGGCCTTGGTGCGGGCGTTGGTGCGGTTGTGCACGGCGACGCGGAAGCCGTGCCGGGCGAGGTTGCGCGCCAGGTTGCTGCCCAGGACGGCGAGCCCCGTGACGGCGATCCGCGCCGGTGCCTCGGAGGTGGTCATCAGTCCACCCTGCCCGCATTCGGGTCCGGGCGCACATATGCGGCTACCCACACTTCGGAGGGCCCTGCGCGGGAATTACCGGGCGGGTTCGTGAAACACCGGACGGTGAGCGCGTTTGCGCCGGTCGGGGGAACCGCGCGGGGGCGCGGCGGGAAACCAGGGGGGTGCGGGCCGGATTCCGGGGAGTGGACCTCCGGGTCCGGTCTGCGCGGGCCGTCGGCGGGGCGGGCGACCGGTGCGGCGCCCGCCCCGCGCCCGCCTACCCCACCGACCGGTACGCCTCACCGGCCGCGTTGGGGACGCCGCCCGGCCGGTACAGGCCGGTCCCCGGCTTGTCGGCGGGGAGCGCGAACCAGGCGTAGCGCTCCACCCACGGCAGGCCCTCCATCATCCGGGCCGAGCCGCTCGCGAACGCCGCCAGCTCGGTCGCGCTCGGGTACCGGGCCGCGCCACCCGACCAGTCGATCAGGGAGTACTCGGTCACCCAGACGGGCAGCCCGTACCGGGCGTGCACCGCGTCCAGGTAGTTCTTCAGGTGGCCGACGGCGGCGGCGCTGAAGTCCGAGCCGTACCAGTGCAGGGTGATGAAGTCGACGCGCAGGCCGCGCTGCCTCGCCCCGGCCATGAACCGGTCGAGCCAGCCGCCCGCCTTGTCGCCGCCGTAGGCGACGGCCGGGCTGCCCAGGCGCATCCCGGTGGCCTGGAGCTGCGGCCACAGGTCCAGGGCCTGCTCGACGCTCATGTTCGACTGCTCGCCCAGGTCCGGCTCGTTGAAGCCGAGCAGCGTGCCGCCCTGGCCCTTCACGGCGGCCAGGTTCGCCGGGGTCACCGTCTTCGCGCCCCAGATCATCGGCACGAACTCGACGCCCTGCGGGATCACCAGGTCCTCCCTGGTGGGCGCCCAGTTGTAGACCCAGCCCGCGCCGACGTCGCCGAGCGCCTTGCCGACGCCGTCGAAGTTCCAGGTGCTGACGCCCTTCTTCGCCGACGGCGCGGCGGGCGGGCGGGGCGCGGCCACGGCGGGCTGCGGCTGGGTCGTGGTGGTGGTCGGGGCCGGGCTGCTGGAGCTGGGCGCGGTGGTCGTGGTGGGCGCGGCCGAGGACGTGGGCAGCGGTTCGGTGGTGAACGCCGGGGGGACGGTCAGCTCGGCGGCCAGCGGGGGCGGCTCGTCGGCGGGCAGCGCCATCGGGGCCACCACGGCGGCCGTCGCGACCGCGGCGACGGC
>NZ_JBQGCX010000561.1:0-2216 GCF_052038725.1 Actinosynnema sp. | reverse complement strand
GGGGGGCGCCGCCCCCCCCCGGGCCACCCCGCGGGGGGGGGGCGGGGCCCGGGGGGCGGCCCCCGCGACCGGCTCGCGCCCACCACCGGCGCGTCGGCGCCGGGGAAACGGGTGATCACGTGGACGTGGAGCACTCGGAACCACAGCGGCGCGCGGCCGTCCCGCACTCGGTGACCGCGCACGACGGCACGGCGCTGCCCGCGACCGAAGCGGGCGCGGGCGACGCGCTCCTGCTGTGCTGCGAGCGCCCCGACGAGCTGACCGGCCTGGCCGAGCTGCTCGCGCCGCGCCTGCGGGTGATCCGCTGCGCGGTGCGGCCGGAGCACGCCGAGCGGGACGCGGAGGCGGCGCGGGAGCACTTCGCGCTGGACACGATGTCGTTGCTGGGGCACGGTTCCGGCGCGGCGGTGGCGCTGCGCTACGCGCTCGCCAGACCGGAGCGGGTGGAGGCGCTGGTGTGCGTGCCGGACGGCGAGCCGGAGTTCCCGCCCGGCTGCGCGGACCTGGAGCCGCCGACGCTGCTGGTCGAGGGCGGCGAGCCGACCGAGTGGGCGGAGAAGTTGTCCGACGAGGCGCCGTCGGTGCGCCGGGTGGTGCTGCCGGACGCCGGGAGCCCGCCGTGGACCCGGTCGCCGGGCGCGTTCGGCTGGGCGGTGCTGGCGCACCTGGGCGTGGACTGACCCTCCGGCGCGTTCCACGTGCTCGGCGCGCGTTCCCCCGACTCCCCTGCCCCGGCACGCGGACGGGCCCCTTCCCGCACCGGTTTTCCGGCGCGGGGAGGGGCCCGTCGGCGTCGCCCGTCAGCGGAGGTCCGCCGCCGGGCCGCGGATCAGCAGTACAGGTTGCCGCCGGGCGTGGCGCCCAGGAGCCCGACGAAGCGGTTGTACGCGTCCACCCGGCTCTGGACCTGGCCGGGGTTGCCGCCGTTGCACTCGATCGACCCGTTGATGCTGCGGATCGTCTCGCCGAAGCCGCGCCCGTTGACCATCGCGTTGTGCGGGGTCATGCTGCCGGGACCGGTCTGGGTGTTCCAGTACCAGAGCGCGGTCTTCCAGGCCACGGCCGAGTCGTTCTGCACCAGCCACGGGTTGGTCAGCAGGGGCAGGCCGAGCGCGTCGCCCGCGGCCTTGTAGTTGAAGTTCCAGCTGAGCTGGATCGGGCCGCGGCCGTAGTACGCGGCGTTGCCCGCCGGGCACCCGTACGACTGACCGGTGTCGCAGTAGTGCGGGTAGTTCGCGGTGTTCTGCTCCACGATGTGGACCAGCCCGCCGGTCTCGTGGTTGACGTTGGCCAGGAAGGCCGCCGCCTCCTGCTTCTTCACCGTGTCGCTGCCCGTGTTGGCGAAGCCGGGGTACGCGCCGAGCGCCGCCACGAGACCGCTGTAGGAGTAGAAGGAGTTCCGGCCGGGGAACATCGAGTTGAACTGCGACTCGCTGACCACGAACGAACCGGGGTTCGGCGGCTGGTCGCCACCACCGCCGCAGGTGTGCGGCTTCCAGTACCAGGTGCTGATGACCGGGTCGTAGCCGGGGTTCTCGTGCTCGGCGATGTAGTACTTGCCGTTGGTGTACTTCACGATCGACCCGGCGGCGTACCACTGGCCCGCCACCCAGTTCGGGTGGTTGCAGTTGCCGTTGCCGGGCTGGGTGCCACCGCCGCACCCGCTGTACGGCTCCCAGTACCAGGTGCTGATGACCGGGTCGTAGCCCGGGTTCTCGTGCTCGGCGATGTAGTACTTGCCATCGGTGTACTTGACGATGGCGCCAGTGGCGTACCACTGGCCCGCGGTCCAGGTCGTCCAGGCGCAGTCGGCCTGGACCGCAGCCGCGGTCTTGGCGGCGGCGGGCTCGGTGCCCGCGGTCGCGGGCACGACGGCCGCCAGAGCCGCCACCACGACGAGGGCGGCGGAGGCCGCCACCGCACGGATTCTCGACACGTGATCACATCTCCCGGTTGGGGCGCTTTGCGTGCCTGACAGTCTCCAGACTCAACCGGATTGGTCTACACCAGTCAAGGCCATCCGGATTCCATTCGACCGGGGCGCACCCCTAACTATGAGAGCGCTCCCATGCAGGTGAACCCCTATGCGAGCCACTGTGGACGATCAAGTCCGACGGGGGCGGGCGCCCCCGGCTCGCACCGGACCACCCCCCGTTCCCCGCGCGGGATGACGAGCGGGAGAGCGCTCCCACGAATGCCGGGCGGGCGGTCGGGTG
>NZ_JBQGCX010000560.1:0-2018 GCF_052038725.1 Actinosynnema sp. | reverse complement strand
CGCGTCCCGGCCAGGTGCCAGCCGCCCGCGAGCCCGGAGCCGACCAGGACCGCCGCGCCGGTCAGGGCGAGCGCGACCCGCGCGTGCCACCGCGCGGCCAGCAGCACCACCGCCAGCACCGACACCGCCCCGTACCCCAGGCAGGCCAGCGCGAGCCACGGCAGCAGCCCGGCCGACGCCGCGTACCGCTCGGGCAGCAGCAGCCCGGCCGGGAGCACCGCGAGCAGCAGCGCGGACGGCACGGCCAGCCGCGCGAACGACCGCAGCGCGGTCCCGGCCGCCGCCGGGTCCCCGCGCAGCGACGGGAAGCCCACCACCACCGCCGCCGTGGCCACGAACACCGGGGCCTTGGCCAGCGCCGCCACCGCCTGGTAGCCGCCCGCGCCCGCGTCCAGCGCGGCGACCAGCACCGAGTCCGCGCACAGCAGCCCGGCCACGACCAGCTGCACGGCCGCCACCCCGCCGGTCTCCCGCCAGCGCTCGGCCTCCCGCAGCACGCCCAGCCGCCGCGCGCCGAGCCGCAGCCCCAGGTCCGGGCGCAGGTAGCGGGTGGAGAACCCCACGGCCGCGAGCGCGCCCAGCGCGTACGCCACCAGCGGCCCGCCCGCGCCGATCCCGACCAGCAGCAGGCTGCACCCCAGCCGCAGCGCGACCTCGGCCACCGACGCGCCCGCGTACACGTGGAACCGGCCCTCGCCCTGCAACCAGCCCCAGCCGGGCGCGGTGCAGGCGACCGCGAACGCGGCGGCCCCGACCAGCAGCGCCGTCCCCGGCGCGGCGAACGAGGTCGCCGTCACCGCGGCCACCACCGCGCCCACCACCCCGGCGAGCACCGACACCAGCACCGCGAACGCGATCCCGTCCCGCCGCCGGTCCGACCCGGCCGGGTTCTCCCGCACCGCGCGGGCCAGCGGGAGCGGCACCAGCGCGCCGATCCCGACCCCGACGGCGGTGAGCAGCGACTGCGCGGCCCCGAACGCGGTGTACTCGGCCGGGGGGAGCAGGTGCGCCATCAGCAGCGCGCACCCGTAGCTCAGCCCGCCGACCACGGCGGACGACGCGGCGAGCAGCGCCGTCGCCCCACCGGGGAACCGAGCGCGACCTGCCCGCCGCACCCGGTTCCCCCGGCCCGCCCGCGCCCGGTCCTCGGGCCCTGACCGCGCCCGGCTCCCGCTCTCGCGCTCCACCCGCGCCCGGTCCTCCACCCGCTTCCGGACCTCGTGCCCCGGCCGTGCCCGGCCGTCCGGGGAACCGCTGCCGCGCAACGGTTCCCGGTCACCGCGCCGACCGGCCTGCGGCGGGCCCTTCGGCCGCACCCGCCACTCCACGCCCGGCCGCTCACCCCACGCCGCCCCGCTCACCGGACCGCTTCCCCGGCCCGCGCGTCGACCTCCGCGGCGCTGACCCCCGCAGTGCCGATCCCCGCGGCGCCGACCCCCTCGCCGCCGATCTCCGCCGAGCCGACCGCGCCCACCACCCCGGCGTCCACCACCCCGCCGTCCACGCTCCCGCCGACCTCCACCGGCCCGGCCAGCAGGTCGTACCGGGTCGCCAGCCGGATGCGCGCCTTCCCGACCCCGAGCCGCCGCACCACCTTCGCCGCGCCGACCTCGTCGCACCCGCCCAGCAGCAACCGGGTCACCCCGTCCGCCACCACCACCTGGTCCGTCGACCGCACCAGCCCGGCGGTCGGCACCCGGCCGGGGATCTCCACCACCGCCGCGATGTCCGACCGCGCCCGCCGCGGCCGGGCCCCGGCCCGCACCGCCCCGCTCTCCTGCCGCAGCACCCCGGCCAGCAGGTCCGCGCTCCGCTCCCAGTCGAACCGCGCCGCCCACGCCCGGCACCGCGCCGCCACCGCCGCCGCGTCCTGCGGCGCGGTCACCGCCCGCAGCGCCCGCACGACCGCCGCGCCCAGGTCCCGCTCGTCGTCGACCAGCCACCCGGTGACCCCGTCGACCACCGAGTCCCTGATCCCCGGCACCCGCCTGCCCACGCACGGCACCCCGGCCGCCGCC